>DASYVT010000047.1 GCA_035936835.1 Candidatus Methylomirabilota bacterium
CAGTCGAACACCGCGATGGTCGTGGTCACCGGGAGTGCGAGCCTTGGTCGCATCTCGTTCATGGACTACATTGCCTCGAGTGTCGTGCCTGGCCATTCTGATGCTCAGAAGCATGACGAGGCGATTCGTGGTTTTGCGGAAGGCATGGCGAAGATGCGAAATGCTTATTGGGCGGACGTGCAGGTCGAACGCTGGCCAGACACGGTGCTCATGCTGGCAGCAGTGTCACCGTCCTCCAGCGAGCCGATTGTTTGGCGCATCGCTTATCGTGGGCAGGACACCACTGTCGGGCGGATCGATAACCCGGTCTATTTCGAGGGATCGTACCGGAATGTCTTTACGCTGTTGTACGGCTACGACTTCAGGCTGGTGACCGCGTTGGCCGACGAACTCAAGGTTGGGGATCAGCCCGTGGGAATCGAGGCATTGCAGCAGACGCTTGGACAGCTCAAGATACTCAAGCCGATCGAGCCGCTCTCCGTAGGGGTGATGCCCATCCAGGACGCAATGGACTTCGCGTACTTTCTTGCGTCGACCCAGGTTCAGATGGAACGGTTCTTACCTGGTGAGCCGCTTTGCGGGGGCCCGATAGACCTGATGGTCTTGAAGACAGCGCCTGTTCAAGAGATACTCTGGCACCCAGGAAAATTGCTCCACCACCCCGGGGGGCGTAGACTTGCGGATAGGGGGTAGCTGACATGCGTAACGTCGATGAAGATCTTGAGCGCCTCCAGCAGGCACAGGTGGCCCGTCAGGAAGATCTGAAGACAGGGCGTGTGAGGGTAATTCCCCCTGTCCGGGAGAGTGCCGAAGAGAAGGAGAAGCAGGCGGCAAAAGCCTAACGATCCTGTCGCTCACGCACAAGGCCGGCGTTTCTTCCTGCGCCGGTCTTGTTGCTTGTGGGGTCAGGTCTTGCGATCCAACATGCCCACCCGAGCGTGACGTCGGCGGGACACATTCCCGAGAGGACAGACATGTACGATCTTTTGCTGAAGGGCGGCACGGTCGTCGACGCGGCGAGCGGGCTCGACGGCGTCCTCGACGTGGCGATCGAGAATGGGAAGATCGCGCGCATCGCCGCGGGCATCGCCGCCGGCGAGGCGGCGCGGGTGATCGAGGTCGGGGGCAAGCTCGTCACCCCCGGGCTGATCGATTGCCACGCCCACGTGTTCGAGGGTGTCAACCGCACCGGGGTCAATCCCGATCTGGCCGGTGTCTACGCCGGCGTCACCACCATCGTGGACGCTGGGAGCGCGGGGGCGGCCACCTTCGACGCCTTCCCGCGCCACATCATCCCGCGCTGTCACACCGAGATCGTGCCGTTCCTCCATATCTGCCAGACGGGTCTCGCCACGAACCCGGACATCATCGCCGAGAGCAGCGTGGACCTCGACGACACGGTGCGGGTGGCCAGCCAGCACAAGGGGCTCATCCGCGGGATCAAGGCGCGCATGGTGTCGCCCGCGCTCGAGATCATGGGCATGGAGATGCCAAAGCTGGCCAAGCGGGCGGCTCGCGAAGCCGGCATCAAGCTGATGGTCCACATCGGGGACACGACGAAGCGCTACGATCCGAAGGTGATTCACCCGCTGCTCTCACTGCTCGAGCCGGGCGACATCCTGACCCACTACTTCACGCCGAACCCCGGCGGCGTCCTCGACGCCAACGGCAAGCTCGTGCCCGAGGCGCGCGAGGCCGCCGACCGCGGCGTCTGGTTCGACACCGCGCACGGCCGGATGAACTTCAGCTTCGATGTCGGCCGCCGCATCATCGACCAGGGCCTCCTTCCGCACTGCATCAGCACCGACCTGACCGTGCCCGGGCGTCTCCAGACGGTGCACAGCATGACCGAGATCATGACGCGCTTCCTCGGCCTGGGCTTCACGTTGCCGCAGGTGGTGGCGATGTCGACCACGAACCCCGCGAAGGCCATCGGCGTCGAGGATCGGCTGGGCCGTCTCGAGGTTGGACGCCAGGCCGACGTCTCGGTCCTCGAGCTCCGGCAGGGCGACTGGATGGTCTACGACATTCTCGGCTCCGGCCTGCGCGTCGAGCGCGCCTTCCTGCCGCATCTCACGGTGAAGCAGGGCGCAGTCTTCGCGCCCGATTTCGGACCGCGCCCGTGGGGCTGGGAGCCCGATCGCGTGTTGCCGAACGGCGCCATCGCCGGGGGCTGCTGCTAGCCAAGGAGTCTCAGAGGTCAGCGGCGCCGCAGGAGGAACAGGAGGATCCCGGTCTCGTACAGCTCCTCGCCAAGGATGACGGCTGCGATGAGCATCGTTCCTCGCGATCTGTAGAGGATGCCGAGCGCGAACGCGACGCTCGCGGCCGCCATGATCAGCGCCCGGATGCCGCGGATGAGCCGGGCGCTGCTGTCATCCGCGCCGGTGTCGCGGAGGACGTACGCGAGGTGACGGATCGCCCGCCAGCCCAGCACGGCGGCAACGACGATCAGGCCATCGACGATCAAGAGCCTCACGTTCCCGCCCGCCTCGTTTCGGAATAGAGATGACAGGCGACGAGACGCTTCCCCTCGGGCTTGAGCGGCGGTTCCTCGTTCGCGCAATGGGGCATCACGAAGGGACAGCGCGGGTGGAACCGGCAGCCGCTCGGGGGATCAAGCGGGCTCGGCACCTCGCCTGAGAGGACCACCTCCTCAGCTGGCCTGTCGAGGTCGATCGGCAGCGCCGCCGCGAAGAGCGCCTTCGTGTACGGGTGCTTGGGCTCGAGCGCGACCTCCGTCGCCTCGCCCAGCTCCACGATCTTGCCCAGGTACATCACCGCGATGGTGTGACTCATGTGCGCGACGGCGGCGAGATCGTGGGCGATGAAGAGGTACGAGACGCCCAGGCGCGTCTGGATGTCGCGTAGGAGGTTCAGGATCTGCGCGCGAATGGAGACGTCGAGCGCGGACACCGGCTCGTCGAGCACGATGAGCCTCGGCGACAGCGCGAGAGCCCGGGCGACGGCGATGCGCTGGCGCTGGCCGCCCGAGAACTCGTGCGGGAAGAGGTCGGCCGAGCGCTCGGGCAGACCGACCAGGTCCAGGAGCTCCTGCACCCGGCGGCGGCGCTCGACCGGCGCCGGGTGGTCGTTGATCACCAGCGGCTCGGCGATAATGGAGCCGACGCGCATGCGCGGATCGAGCGAGGCATACGGATCCTGGAACACCGCCTGGACGGATCTGCGGTAATGACGCTCCGCTCCGGCGTCCCGGTCCAGGACGTCCTCGCCCTCGAAGCGGATCGTGCCGGCGGTCGGTCGCTCGAGACCAAGGACCAGCTTGGACGTGGTGGTCTTGCCGCACCCGGACTCGCCGACCAGCCCGAGCGTGGCGCCCGCCTCGATGCTGAACGAGACGGAGTCGACGGCCCGCACCAAGCCCATCGACCAGCCGAACACCCCTTGGCGCACCGGAAAGTGCTTGGTGAGCCCGGAGGCCTCGAGGAGGGGCGACCCCTTGGTCATGGCCCTGCCCTCAGGCCGGGGCATGGAGCCAACAGCGGCTCACCTGCGACGGCCCCGCCGTGAACTCCGGGGGCGCCTCGACGCGGCACCGCTCCATCACGTGAGGGCAGCGGGGCGCGAAGCTGCACCCGGCCGGGAGCGTCGCCAGATCCGGCGGCTGGCCGTCGATGGCGATGAGCCGGTCACGCTTGGCGCCGAGCCGCGGGATCGATTCGAGGAGCGCCTGCGTGTAGGGATGCGCGGGCGCCGTGAAGATCTGCCGCACCGGCCCCGTCTCGACGATCCGCCCGGCGTACATCACCGCCACGCGATCGCAGATCCGCGAGACGATGCCAAGGTTGTGGGTGATAAAGATCATCGCCAGGCCGTGCCGGTCTTGGAGCTCTTTCAGGAGGGCGAGGTACTGGGCCTGGATGGTGAGATCGAGGCTGGTCGTCGGCTCGTCGGCGATCAGCAGGCGAGGCGGCGCGGCGATAGCCATGGCCCCCACCACCCGCTGGCGCATGCCGCCGGAGAGCTGGTGGGGAAATGCGCGGAGCCGCGCCGCGGGCGAGGGGATGCGCACCGAGGCGAGCAGCTCCGTAGCGCGCTCGGTGAGGGACCGCCCGCGCAGCCCGTGGTACATCGTGACCGGCTCGCGGACCTGCATCCCGATCGAGAACACCGGGTTGAGCGAGCTCATCGGGTCCTGCAGGATCATCGCGATCTTGCGGCCGCGGATTTGCTGCATCTCCCGCTCGCTCTTGGTCAGCAGCTCCTCCCCGTCGAGGAGGACCGATCCGCCCAGGATGCGCGCGGCCTGCCGCGGCACGAGCCGGATCATGCTGAGGCAGGTCATGCTCTTGCCCGAGCCCGACTCGCCGACCAGCCCGAGGGTCTCGCGCTCCGCCACCGAGAACGAGACGCCGTCCACGGCCTTGACGGTCCCCCACCGGGTGACCAGATGCGTGCGGAGGTCTCGAACCTGGATGACCGGGCGTGACACAGGTCAGAGCTGGCGGAGCTTCGGGTCGAAGGTGTCGCGCAGCCAGTCCCCGAGCAGGTTGAAGGCAAGCACCACGAGCATGATGGCGAGCCCCGGGAACATCGACACCCACCAGGCGCTGGTCACGAACTCGCGGCCCTCGGAGATCATCGACCCCCAGGCCGGCGTGGGCGGCGGGATGCCGGCGCCCAGGAAGGACAGCGACGCCTCCAGGATGATCACGTACCCGATCTGCAGCGTCACGAGGACGACCAGCGTGTTGAGCGTGTTGGGGAAGAGATGCCGCGTGATGATGCGCCAGGCCCCGGCGCCGGCGATGCGCGCCTGCGCGATGAAGTCGAGCTGCATCAGCGTCAACACCTGGCCGCGGATCACGCGGGCGTAGCGGGCCCAGAGGATCACGGAGATGGCCACGACCACGTTGGTGAAGCTCGGGCCCACCGTCACCGCCAGGATCAGCGCGAGCAGGATGACGGGGAAAGACATCGTGGCGTCGGTCATCCGCATGAGCGCGGCGTCCACGCGGCCGCCGTAGTAGCCCGCGCAGAGCCCCACCGACGCGCCGAACGCGCTGGCCAGCAGGACGGCGAGCACGCCGGCCGCCAACGACACGCGCGAGCCCCAGATGATCCGGGAGAGCATGTCGCGGCCCAGCCGGTCGGTGCCGAGCGGGTACTTCCAGCTGCCGCCCTCCTGCCAGACGGGCGGCTTGAAGCGATTCCGGAGCGATTGGTCGTGCGGGTCGGCCGGGCTCAGCAGGGGAGCCAGGATGGCCAGCAGCACGAAGACGGCGATAATGCCGATCGGGATAAGCGGAAGCTTCCTGTCGCGGGGCGCCGGCCGCACCGGGATTTCGGCCTCCGACAGGACGAGCGCGCTACCTACCACCGGCTCAGCGGGCATAGCGGATGCGAGGGTCGATCACGGCGTACAGGCAGTCTACGCCGAGGTTCACCACGGCCACGATGGCCGCGGTGGTCAGCACCACCGCCTGGATCACCGGGAAGTCCCGCGAGCTGATGCCCTCGTAGGCGAGCCGGCCCAGGCCGGGCCACGCGAACACCGTCTCCACGACGATGGCGGTGGTGACGAGGATCGCGAAGTAGATGCCGGCGAACGTTACCACCGGGATGAGCGCGTTCTTGAGCGCGTGGAGCCAGACGACCCGATGCTCGACCACGCCCTTGACGCGCGCGAGCTTGACGTACTCCGAGTCCAGCACCTCGAGCATCGCCGAACGGAGCAGGCGCATCATGCCCGCGACGACGAACCAGCCGAGCGTGAAGCCGGGTAGGATGTAGCTGGTGAAGCCCTCGATGCCGCCGGCGGGCAGCCACTGGAGCCGGCCCGCGACGAACTCGACGAGGACGATGGCCACCCAGAACGTCGGCAGCGACTGCCCGAGCACCGCGATCACCTGCGCCGCCCGGTCGAGGCCGGTGCCCTTCTTCACCGCGGCCATTATGCCGAGGGGGAAGGCGATGGCGAGCGAGACGCCCATGGCGAACACGGCGAGGCGCAGCGAGTTGGGCAGCCGCTCGCCTATCAGCTCGATCACCGGCTTGCGCGCCCGGAGCGACATGCCGAAGTCGCCCGTGACCGCCTTGCCCACGAACGAGAAGTACTGCTCGACGTAGGGCCGGTCGAGGCCGAGGTAGCGGCGGGCGTTGGCGTAGTCCTCCTCGGTGGCGCCCATGGGGAGAATGAGGCTGAGCGGGTCGCCGGTGGCCCTGGCCAGGACGAAGACCACGACCGACAGAATGGCCAGGGCCACCAGCGACTGGAGCAGCCGGGACAGGACGAAGCGGAACAACTCGCCCGCTACTTGCTCGAGGCCAGCTCGTCGATGAACAGGTCGTACATGACCGAGCCCGGGTTCCATTTGCCGAGCCGCTTGCTGGTGGCGTACGGCGAGTGGAGGTACACGACCGGCACGCCGTAGTGCTCGCTCCGCATCCGCGTGTAGATGTTGCGCATCAGGGCATTGATCTTGTCCTTGTCGGTCTGGCGCATGACCTGCGCGATCATGCTGTCGATCTCGGCGTCGTTGACCGTGTCGTTGAGCTTTGACGGCGTGTAGGCCTGTTTCTCCAGGAGCGCGTAGGCGCCGATCCAGTCACGGTTGGCGATGTTGTAGTAGCCGACCGAGCCCGGGTTCTTGCGGTCCACCCATTGCTTGCGGAAGGCCGGGTAGTCCACCGGGATGAGCTTGGTCTTGATCCCGATCTTCTCCCAGTACCCGGACACGGCCTCGGCGAAGGCCTTGCCCTCGGGCAGGCCCGGGAGCTGGAAGGCGTAGACGTCTAGTGGAAAACCGGAGGCTACTCCGGCCTCGGCCAGGAGCTTCTTCGCGCGAGCCGGATCGTACTGGTACGCCATCTCCGGCGTCACCTTGAAGCCGATGTCGCGGAATGACCACGACAGGCCCATCGGGATGGACGCCGGCTCGGCCCGTCCGGCGAAGATGGACTGGGCGATCTCAGCGCGGTCGATGGCGATGTTCATCGCCTCCCGGACCCGCTTGTCCTTCGTGGGCTCCGTCCGGCCGTCTGGGCCGAGCACCCACCACATATGGAGGATGGCCTCCTCCTTGCGGAAGTGGACCGGGAAGTTCTCCTTCTCGAGCTCCTTGACGCGCTCGCGGCTGACGTCGGACACGTCCACCTCGCCCCGCCGCAGGAGGGCGATCCGCGTCGTCTCCTCCGGCACGAGCTTGAAGGTGACGGTCTTGTACTTCGGCGTCCCGATGCGCCAGTGGCTGTCCACGGCGGCCATCTTGATGTGCGACCCCGTCACCTGCTCCACGAACTTGTAGGGGCCGCTCCCCACCGGCTTCCGGGCGAAGACGTCGTCGCCGACCTGCTCGATGTACTTCTTGGGTAGCACCATGCCCTCGGTGGACAGCGAGCGCGACAGGTAGGTCGGGATGATCAGCGTGGACTCCTTGGTGACGATCACCACGCGGTCGGGCGCCGGCGTCTCGATGTCCTGGATGAGGGTGCGGAGGGGCCCGGCGTACCCCGTCGTCGAGCGCTTGCCCATCGCGCGCTGAAGGCTGAACTTCACGTCCTCCGAGGTGACGTCGTCGCCGTTGTGGAACTTCACGCCCTTGCGGAGGTGGAACGTCCAGCGCTTGTAGTCGGGCGAGTTCTCCCACTTCAAGGCGATACCGCCCTGCTGCGTCGGCTGGCCGTCCAGCGTCGTGCCGACGAGATAGTCGAACATGAGCGAGAGGTAGTACTTGACGTTGTGCCCCTGCAGCGCCGGGTCGAGTGTCTCGGCGGAGAAGCTCGACAGCGCGACCGTCAGGTCGGTCTTCGCCTGGGCCCAGCCCGGCGGGGCGACGGCCAGGCTCGCGAGGGCCATGGACACGAGGGACACTGCGACAATCCGGCTGATGCGGTTCATGGATAGCTCCTCATGTCGGCTCGTGTGGACCCAGGCGATGAACCACGGGCAATGGGCGTGCCGAACCTCGCGCGCCGCCCCGACCTTACCCCGGCTGCGGCCGAACGGCAAGCCCTTGTCGTTGACCTGTTCCGGGCGATCTGGCAGGATCGGCACCTGTGGTCAACCGCGTGGACAGGCGAGCAAGGAGAACCTGATGATTTCGAAGAGCAAGAGTCCCGACGTGCGCATTCCCGACGTTCCGATCACCGAGTACGTGCTGCGCCACGCGGCCCGGCTCGGCGACAAGCCGGCGCTGATCGACGGGCCGACCGGCCGCACCCTGACGTACCGCCAGCTCGCCGAGAGCGTCAAGCGGGCGGCCGCCGGGCTTGGCCGGCGCGGGTTCAAGAAGGGCGACGTCTTCGCGATCTACAGCCCCAACCTGCCCGAGTACGCGGTGATCTTCCTCGCCGTCGCCTCCGTCGGAGGCATTAACACCACGGCGAATCCCTTGTACACGGCCGATGAGCTGGCGAAGCAGCTGGCGGACTCGCGGGCCCGGTTCCTGGTGACGGTGCCGCCCTTCCTCGACAAGGCGCAGGAGGCCGCGAAGAAGAGCGGGATCGAGGAGGTCTTCGTGTTCGGCACGGCGGAAGGCGCCACGCCCTTCTCCGATCTCCTCCAGGCGGGCGACGAGCCGCCGGCGGTGCGCATCGACCCAAGAGAAGACCTCGTCGTCCTGCCGTATTCGAGCGGGACGACCGGGCTCCCGAAGGGCGTCATGCTGACGCACCGCAACCTGGTGGCGAACCTCTGCCAGTGCGAGGGCATGGAGAACTTCGGAGGGTTTGCCGAAGCCGACGTCACGATCGCGTTCCTGCCTTTCTTCCATATCTACGGCATGGTCGTCATCATGATGCTGGGGCTTGCCGGCGGCGGCACCATCGTGGTTATGCCGCGCTTCGACCTCATGGAGTTCCTTGGCCTCATCCAGAAATATCGGGTGACGATCCTGCCCCTGGTCCCGCCGGTCGTGCTCGGGATGGTCAAGCACCCCGCCGTCGCCCAGTCCGACCTCTCGAGCGTCCGGCTGGTCTTCTCGGGCGCGGCGCCGCTCGGCGAGGAGATGGCGCGCGAGCTCGGCCGCAAGCTCAAGTGCCCCGTGGTCCAGGGCTACGGCATGACGGAGGCGAGCCCCGTGACCCACCTGAGCCCGACGAAGAATGCGCCGATGAAGCCGGGGTCCGCCGGGTGCGTCGTGCCGAACACGGAAGTGAAGATCGTCGACATCTTGACAGGGCAGGAAGTGCCCCAGGGCAAGGACGGCGAGCTACTGATCCGCGGGCCGCAGATCATGAAGGGCTACCTCAACCAGCCCGGGGAGACCGCCGCGTGTCTCGATCGCGAAGGCTGGTACCACACCGGTGACGTCGGCTACGTGGACGACGACGGGTTCTTCTTCATCGTGGACAGGACCAAGGAGCTCATCAAGTACAAGGGCCTCCAGGTCGCCCCCGCCGAGCTCGAGGCGCTGCTGGTAACGCATCCCGCGGTGCTGGACGCGGCCGTCGTGCGGAAGGCCGACGAGGAGGCGGGCGAAGTGCCCAAGGCCTTCATCGTGCTGAAGGCGGACGAGGCCTCGCGCGCGACCCCGGCCGACGCCATCATGGGCTGGGTGGCCGAGCGCGTCGCCCCCCACAAGCGCATCCGCCACCTCGAGTTCATCGACCAGATCCCGAAGTCCGCGTCAGGCAAGATCTTGCGCCGGGTGCTCATGGACAGGGACAAGACGCGGTAGCTGCGGCGAGCCTTCGTCAGTCCCTAGGTGGTCTTGGACCAGAGGACGAACTTCGAGGTCCCCGGGCCGAGATCCTTCAGGAGGGGCCGAAACCCGTTGGCGGTGAGTCTCCGGCGGGCCGCGTCGTCCAGGTCGTCGGCGGGAGCGAGATAGACCTTCGCGCCGGGCGCCGTCAGCATCCGCTCTGTCTCAGCGGGATCCTCGGTCGTGTAGATGAATGTGGCGTCTCGCCGGCCGCGCTTCATCAGGTCGTACTTCGGCGAGACTTTGCGATAGAAGACTTCGCCGCCGGGCGGCAGCGCGGCGTCGATCGCGCCGACTACCGCATTCCATTGCATCGTACGCGGGGTCGTGAAGGCCCCGCGCTTCTCGACAAAGCTCTCGGCGTGGAACGCGAGGGCCGCACCAACCACCAGCGGGACCAGCCACGCGGCCACACGTGTGCGCTCGGTGAACGCCCAGACGAAGAGCTCTGACACCAGCCAGGCCATGACGGGGATGAAGAAGAGCGTGTAGTAGCCGCCGGCGGGGAGAGCGGTGCAGCGGAGAGCGAAAACGAGCACGGGCACGCAGATCAGGAACGGGCGCCGCTCCCTGACCAGGATCCACGCGAGGGCGATCAGGATGCTGATTGCCGCGTACGTGGTGACGAAGTCATGGGCGAACACCGTCGCGGGCGTGGTGAAGAAGCCGTACGCGCTCGTGTGAACCACGTACGTCACGCCGCGGTGGACCACGTAGACCGCGTAGTTGAGGTAGTACAGCACCGTGAGTCCCACCATGCACAGGACGACGGAAGATTTCAGCTCCCGCCAGCCCACCTTTTCCTGCCGCATGGACCAGAGGAACATGGCGGCGCCGGCGCCCGCATAGTAGAGGCCGGTGATCTTGAAGAGCAATCCGAACCAGAGTAGGAAGAATCCCAGGCTCCACCGCTGGCGCCCGACCGCAAGGACGCCAAAGAGCCCGAAGACCGCCGCGGGGATCTCCGCATCCGCCCCCGTCGAATAGAGGACAGGCACGGGGTTCGTGAACACCAGCAGCGCCGCCAGGCTGACGGGCAGGGCGGACTGCCCGCCGAAGTAGATCGCGAGACCCCAGAGCAGCGCGACGGGGAAGAGCGCGTTGAGCAGCGGCAGCGTATACCGCACGTCGCCGACCAGCCGGGCCAGGTAGTGCGCCCGGACGAGCAGCGGCTGGTCCACAGGTGTGGCATGAGGGACCTGGTCAGTGAACCATCGAACGCGCTCGTCCTCGAAGGGCAGGATCGCTTCCGGCCACGACGCCACGTACACGACCACGATGACCAGGCTGACCGCGATCAGCGGCCACAGAGCCCGCCCGCCAGGGAGCCGCTTACGCATGATCGCGACCGCTTCGCTCGCGAGCGCGCCGAAGTCCGAGATTCGGAGAAGCACGAGGGGCGCCACAGCGAAGAAGGCGTTGTAGGCAATGGCGAGAGGTCCGCTGAGACTCACGCCCCCGATGACGAGACGCCGGGCGACCGACGGCGGCACCACCGCGTACAAGTCACCGTAAAGGATCCGCCACGCGACGATGGCCGTGTAGACGCAGTTCACCGCGCAGAAGCCCAGCACTAGCAGCGACGGCGGAGAGGCCAGCCGGATCAGGCTGGAGCGCGCCGGCACGACTAGCGCTGCCGGCAGAGGACGATGATGGCCGGCGTGTGGTGCCTGAAGGTGCGGGTCGTCATGTGGAGGTAGTACTTCATCGGGAGCAGGTATCTCAGGATTCCCTTCCACTCGGTGAGCGCGAAGTGGCCGGAGGCCCATTCGAGCCACCGCTTCCTCGGCCACTTGTGTATGTGGGTCGGGTCACGGTCCAGCACGCGGATCACGGGTCCGCTCAGCCCGTCGTAGACCGGCACGACGAAGACGAAGCACCCGCCGTCCACCAACTGCTCCTTCACCGATCGCGCCACCGCGTCGGGATCTGGCACGTGCTCGATCACATCGAACGCCGTCACCACGCCGAACGTCTCTCCGAACACTCCGCGGTCCGTCGCGGCGGCAACCTTGAAGACTCCCCGGGGGTTGCTCTTGGCCGCTTCCGCCACCGCCCATTCGCTCACGTCGGTCCCGAAGATCTCCCAGCGGGGATCGAGCGAGCCGAGGAAGCGGCCGAATGCGCAGCCGATATCGTGGATCCGCCGGGGGACACCCGGCGCCATGTGCTTCTCGATCATGTCGGCGTAAAAGCGCAGACGGCGCGGGGGATTCTGGGCGATGTAGTCGCGATACTTCGTCTTGAAGTAGTCGGCGTCGAAGACGTCGTGTGCCATGGTCTGGAGCGCGGCTCAGCGCGCGATTCGCCGGTGGACGATCAGCGCGAGCGACCCGGCGATGGTCCGCAGCACCTTCATCTTGCTCGCGCCCTGTTTGAGGTCGTACCTCAGGATGAGCGGGACCTCCCGGAAGATCAGGTCCAGCTTTCGGAGCTTCAAGAGAATGTCCACCATGCACTGAAAGCCTTCCTGGTTGACGAAGTCGTCGCCGTAGCGCCGGAAGGCATCACGTAGCACCGACGCGCGATAGGCGCGATAGCCGCACGTGTAGTCCCGGACACCCCGGATCGGGAAGGCCAGCTGGAAGATGGCTCGGGCGGCGAGGCTCAGGAGCTTGCGATGGAACGGCACCCCCCGGACGTACGATCCCGGCCGGTACCGCGACGCGATCACCACGTCGGCCCCTTCGCGGACGACCCGGATCATGTTGCGGATGAGGCCGGGCGTGTGGGTGTTGTCGGCGTCCATGACGACGATGATGTCGTCATCGGCGGCGATGGAGACGGCCGTCTTCAATCCATCGCGGATGGTCGTCCCGAGCCCGCGGTTGATTTCGTGCCGTTCGAGACGCACCGGCACGTGCTGCGCGTACTCGCGTGCGACCCGGGCGGTGCCGTCGGTGCTGCCGTCGTCCACGACCACGATCTCGTACTCGAGATCATCCTCGTGCATCGACTGGTCGAGGCGCTGCAAGAGGAGACCGAGGCTCTTCTCTTCGTTGTAGGCCGGGAGCACCACGATCACCCGGGCTCGAGACGTCCGCCAGGGAGGTGAGGTGTTAGGCAACAGCGCGGTCCCGAGTGCGCCACGGTTGTTCGAGCATGAGATCCACGATCCGGCCCGCCGCCCGGCCGTCGCCGTAAGGATTCGAATCAATCTGGCGCCGACCGTATTCCGCCGGATCGGACAGCAACGCCGTCACGCGCTCGACGATCTTCGCCTCGGAGGTGCCGACCAGCTCCGCCGCGCCTGCGGAGACCGCTTCGGGGCGCTCCGTCGTATCGCGCATGACCAGCACCGGCTTCCGGAGCGAAGGCGCCTCTTCCTGAATGCCGCCGGAGTCCGTCAGGATCAAGGTCGAGCGGCCCATTAGCCACACGAAAGCGGGATACGTCACCGGCGGGATCAGGTGGATGCGCGGCCGGCCCGCGAGCGCTTCTCGAACCGCGCCATCGACCTTCGGATTCAGGTGAACGGGGTAGACGAATTCCACGTCCTCGAAGGCGTCGCTCAGCGCGGCGATCGCGCGGCAGATGCTCCGGAGCGCCTCGCCGAAGCTCTCCCGCCGGTGGCCGGTGATCAACACCATCCGTCGCTTGCCGAGATAGGAGAAGTCCTGCTCCCAGCGCTCCTGGTTCCCGCGCTCGCGCTCGACCGTCCAGAGGAGAGCATCGATAACCGGGTTGCCGGTGACATGGATCATCCGAGGATCGATTCCTTCCTCGCGGAGGCGCCGGGCGGCGAGGGGGGTCGGCGCGCAGTGCAGCGTCGTCACCACGCTGGCCACGCGGCGGTTCATCTCCTCCGGCCACGGCGCGTCGAGGCTCTGGGTCCGCAGGCCGGCCTCGACGTGGACGAAGGGCACGCGTCGGTAAAAAGCCGCGAGGGCGGCGGCGAGCACGGTCGTCGTGTCGCCTTGCGCGACCACGCAGTCCGGGTTGGTCTTGGCCAGGATCCCGTCTATCGCGGTGAGACCGCGGGCCGTCAGGTCCGCCAGCGTCTGGTTCGGTCGCATGAGGTCAAGATCGTACGTCGGCCGGATCTGAAAGTATGCGACGACCTGGTCGAGCATTTCCCGATGTTGGCCGGAGAGACAAACGACGGTGTCGACGTCTTCGGCCCGCCGCTGACACTCATGGACGATCGGCGCCATCTTGATGGCTTCCGGCCGGGTCCCGAAGAGCAGGAGCGGCACGAGCTTACGCATTGTGTTTCGGCACGCTGCGTCTCGAATACAGCGGAAACGAACGGCGAGTCAAGGCCTAAATCCTCGCCGCAGATCGCCCTTGACACCGCCTGGAGCCGGTCTTAGAGTCACGCACACTTCTCCCCAGCCTTCGCACGGGGTCAACGCCGATCCACAGCGGAAGGAGCGGGCACATGGCCAAGCTGCTCATCAACGGCAAGTCCCGAACCGTCGACGTCCCACCTGATACGCCGCTGCTCTGGGTGATCCGGGAACACCTCAAGCTCACCGGCACGAAGTTCGGCTGCGGCATGGCGCAGTGCGGCGCGTGTACCGTGCACCTCGACGGCACCGCGGTGCGCTCGTGCCAGACGCCCGTCTCGACGGCCGAGGGCAAGAAGATCACGACGATCGAAGGACTGCACCCCGAGGGCAAGCACCCGCTGCAGCTCGCCTGGATCGCCGAGCAGGTGCCGCAGTGCGGGTACTGCCAGTCGGGGCAGATCATGCAGGCGGCCTCGCTCCTGGCGAAGAACCCCAAGCCGACCGACGACGAGATTGTGGCGGCCATGTCGGGCAACATCTGCCGTTGCGCCACGTACGTGCGCATCAAGCGCGCGATCAAGCGCGCCGCGCAGGGGGCATAGCCATGACCACCGAGCTGAACCGCCGGGACTTTCTGAAGACCAGCGCCGCGACGGGAGTGGGCATGACCCTCTGGTTCACCTTCGGCGACGGCCTGGGTCTCGCATCGGGAGCGTCGGCGTTCGAGCCGAACGCGTCGATGACGATCAGGCCGGACGGGCTGGTCACCGTCCACATCACCAAGGCCGAGATGGGGCAGGGCGTCGGGACCGCGCTCGCGCAGATCGTCGCCGAGGAGCTCGAGGCGGACTGGAAGGACATCCGCGTCGACTACCCGACCAGCGACCCGAAGTACGGCCTGATGATCACGGGCGGGAGCTGGAGCGTCAACTGGACGTTCGACACGCTCTCGCGCGCGGGCGCCGCGGCGCGCATGGCGCTGGTGGACGCGGCCGCGCAGTACTGGAAGGCTCCGGCAGAGGAGTGCGCGGCGTCGCGCAGCGTGGTGCGCCACCTCCCCACCGGGCGCTCGATCTCCTACGGCGACATCGTCGCCAAGGCGCCGATCACGAAGAAGTTCTCCGAGGACGACCTGAAGAAGATCACGCTCAAGAAGCCGAGCGAGTACAGGGTCGTCGGCCAGTGGACGCAGCGCCTCGACATTCCGGAGAAGACGAACGGCCGGGCGAAGTTCGGCATCGACGCGTTCGTCGCAAACATGGTCTACGCCAAGACCGCCTACCCGCCGACGCGGGAGGGCGGCAAGCACACCGCCGTCGACGACTCACAGGCCAGGAAGGTGAAGGGCTGGGTCAAGACCATCGTCAACGACCAGCTCGTAGCCGTCGTCGCGACCTCCTACGAGTCGGCGGTGAAGGCGCGCGACGCGCTCAAGATCACCTGGGCCCCGGGGCCGAACACCGGGGTCAGCACCGAGTCGATCTTCAGGGACTTCGCCGCGAAGGCCAAGGATGGCGCGGGCGCCATCGAGTGGAGCAAGGCCGGCGACGTCAAGGCGGGTCTCGCCGGCGCCGCGCGCGTGTACGAGGCGACGTACACGACTGACTACGTTGCCCACATGCAGCTCGAGCCCATGAACTGCGTCGCGCGGTTCGAGGGCGGCGTCTACGATCTCTACACCGGCAGCCAGTTCCAGACGCTGGCCATGGGCACGCTGGCCGCCGTGCTCAAGACGGATCAGAAGAACATCCGGATCCACCAGCACTACCTGGGGGGCGGCTTCGGCCGGCGTCTCGACGCCGACATCATCCTCGAGGCGGCGATCATCGCGCGCGAGGCGGGACGGCCGGTCAAGCTGATCCGCTCGCGCGAGGAGGACCTCCGCCGCGACTTCTATCGCTCCGCGACACTCCAGACGCTCCGCGGGGGCCTCGACGCCTCGGGCAAGATCACCGCGTGGGACAACGTCATCGTCGCCTCGCATCCTGGGACCCGCTGGGGCCCGGACTTCGTCAACAAGCAGGGGCTCGACGACTTCGCTCTCAACGGGGCCGACCACGTGTACTCGATCCCCAACCAGTCCGTTCGCGCGATCCGCACCGAGACCGGCATCTCCGTCGGCTATGTGCGCGCCGTCGCGCCGAATTACACGTTCTTCGCCGTCGAGACGTTCATCGACGAGCTGGCGAGCCTGTCGAAGACCGACCCGCTGGCCTTCCGCCTGTCGATGCTGGGGGACCAGCCGCGCCTGGCCAACGTGCTCCGGATCGCCGCCCAGCGCGCCGGCTGGGGCACCCCGCTGCCGCCGAACGTTGGCCGCGGGCTCGCGTGTGTCTCAGCGCAGGAGAAGAAGACGCCGACCTGGACGGCGTCGGTCGTGCAGGCGCGCGTGGATCCGGCGACGGGCAGGGTGCGCGTCGAGAAGATCATCTGCGCGGTGGACTGCGGCATCGTCGTGAACCCGGACGGCGTCCGGTCCCAGGTCGAGGGCTCGCTCCTCTTCGGCCTAAGCAACGCGCTCAAAGAACGCGGCACCGTCGCCAACGGCGCCCTCGTCCAGAGCAACTTCCACGATTACCAGGTCCTCCGCATGAACGAGGTGCCCGACGTCGTCGAGGTGAACGTAGTGCAGAGCGCGGAGTACCCAACCGGCGTCGGCGAGCCCGGCGTGACGACCATCGCGCCCGCGCTCTCCAACGCGATCTTCGCCGCGACGGGGGCGCGCGTTCGCAGCGTGCCGCTCCTGCCCGAGCGCGTGCTGAAGGCGATCAGCGACAAGGCGTAGCGGTCTCTCACACGGCGGCCGGCCGGCGAACCATGTCGGCCGGCCGCCGTCGGTTTCCTTGCCGATTCACCGCGTGATGGGTCCTCCAAGGAGGAGAGCGTGGCCAAGAGCGTCGTCACCGCCGAGCGGTTCGCCAAGGGAATGACCTTCGACGAGTACGTCAGGTACGCGGGCAGCGCCGAGAATCTCGCCCGCGAGGCTTTTGGCAGCTATTTCCCCGACGGCGGAGCCCGCGGCGCGCCGCGCAAGGACAACAGCGCGGTGTTCCGCGAGCGCTATGCCAAGGCGCGCCTCAGCGACGAGCAGGCGGCCGCCATCAAGTGGCTTGTCGCGCAGCCCAACGGGCCGGCGAAGATCCTCGTGATCTCCGAAGACTGGTCGTCGGATTGCCGCCGCGACGTGCCCGTTCTGGCGCGGCTCGCCGAGGCGGGCGGGATGGAGCTGCGCATTTTCAACCGCGACGGAAAGAAGGTCCTGGCGACCCGGCGTCCTGATCCCGCCGCCGCCCCCGACGGGAACCACGACCTCATGCTCGAGTTCACGAACAAGAAGAACGGCGGGGAGTGGGCGTCGGTGCCGGTCGCGGTGGTCTACACGAAGGATTTCCAGGAGCTCTGCCGCTACATCGAGTATCCGGCCATCTACGACAAGGACCGCATCCGCGGCAGCCAGCAGTCGGCGCGACCCGGCGAGACGGAGGCCCAGACGAAGGAGCGCGGCATGCGGGAGTTCGCGGCCCTGCAGGCATCGCCCTTCTTCGACCTGTGGGCGTCCGCGGCGATCGGGGAAATCATCAGCGCGCTGCACGAGAGGCTGGTGGCTGGGGAGAAGTGAGCGGCGCGCCGAGCGTCGAGACCATCGAGGACCCCGAGGATCCGCGCCTCGCCGACTACCGCGAGATCCGCGACGCGGAGCGGCGGCGGCGCGACGGCACCTTCATCGCCGAGGGGCGCCAGGTGGTGCGCCGCCTTCTCAGCGCGGGCCGCTACCGCGTGCGCTCCGCGCTGGTGACGCCGCCCGCGCTCCACGCGCTCGGAGAGGCGCTCGGCGCCGCGGGGGTCCCGACCTACCTGCTTCGTCAGGAGGTTGTGGAGGCCGTGGTGGGCATGGAGTTCCATCACGGCTGTCTCGCCGCCGGCGAGCGCGGCGCCGAGCCCACGGCGGAAGCCGTCCTCGCCGAGACGCGGAGCGAGCGGCTCGTCGTCCTGGAGGGGCTTGGCGACTCGAGCAATGTCGGCGCGCTCTTCCGCAATGCGCTGGCCTTCGGCGTGGGCGCCGTATTCCTTGCCCCCGGCACCGCCGACCCGCTCTACCGCAAGGCCATCCGCGTTTCGTCGGGCGCGACCGTGGCCCTGCCCTTCGCGCGGCTTGCCGACTGGCCGCGGGACCTCGAGCGGCTGCGCGACGCCGGCTACACGGTGTTGGCGCTGACGCCCCGGGCGGAGGCCGTGGACATTGGTGAGCTGGGCGACGGGGGCGAGCTGGGCGCCGGGCGCCCGCTGCCCGCGCGGCTCGCCTTGCTCCTCGGCACCGAAAGCCGCGGGCTCAGCGCGGAAGCCCTCGCGGCGGCTGACCTGCACGTCCGCATCCCGATGGCGCCCGAGATGGACTCGCTCAACGTGGCAGCCGCCGGAGCCGTCGCGCTTCACTGGCTGAGCCGGATCGAATCCAATGCCTCAGCCGCACGTAGGCGACGAAAGTGAGAGGGCGCCGCCGGCCACGTCAGGCCTGCTTGGCTTCCAGCTCCGCCCAGCGGGTGTAGAGCCGGGCGACCTCGGCGCGAGCGGCCTCGAGCGCCGCGTAGCGGGCCTGTAGCGCCGCCGGGTCGGCGGCGATGCCCGGGTCCTCCGCAGCCTGGCGGCATACCTCGGCCGCGGTCTCCGCGTCGAGGATGGCCCGCTCCATGCCGTCCCACTCGCGCAGCTCGAGGTATCCGAGGCGCTTCGTCCGCGGGCGCGACGGCAGCGCGGCCGGTGCGCCCGCCTGGGCGCGCTGCGACGGCGAGCGCGCGGCGCTGGCGGCTTCCCACTGCGCGTAGTCGGCGTAGGTCTCGGCGCCGCCCTCGCCGTCGAGCGCCAGGATCACGGTGGAAACGCGTTCGAGCATGAAGCGGTCGTGGGTGACGAGCACGAGGCCGCCGTCGAACTCCGCGAGGCTGTCCTCGAGGACCTCGAGCGTCGGGATGTCGAGGTCGTTCGTCGGTTCGTCCAGGATCAGCAGGTCGGCGGGCTCGCACATCACGCGGGCGATGAGGATCCGGGCCTGCTCGCCGCCCGACAGGCGGCCGACGGGCATTTCGAGCTGCTCGGGGCGGAAGAGAAAACGCTTGGCCCACGAGGCGACGTGGACGCTCCGGCTCTTCCAGGTGACGGCGTCGCCGTCGGGCGCCAGCGCGCGGCGCAGCGATTGCGCGGGGTCGAGGCCCGCCCTGTGCTGCTCGAAGCGGACGAGGCGGAGGCCGTCGGCGCGCTCGATGACGCCGGCATCCGGGGCAAGCGTGCCCGCGAGCAGGTTCAGCAGCGTCGTCTTGCCGCTGCCGTTCGGGCCCATGAGGCCGACGCGCGTGCCGGGCGTGAGCGTGAGGTCGAGGCCGCGGATACGCTCGCGGCCCCCGAGCGATTTGGACAGACCGCGCACGGCGATCAGCCGGCGGGTCCGGCGCTGCGAGGAGGTAATGTCGATCCCCGGGGTGCCGACGGCGGCGCGCGTCCGGACGTCGCCGAGCTCCGCGATGAGCCGGCCCGCCTCCTTGATGCGCCCCTTCGCCTTGGTGGAGCGCGCCTTGGCGCCGCGGCGGAGCCACTCGATCTCGCGCCGGACGATGTTGGCGAGCGATTCCTCATAGGCGGCCTGCCCGCGGAGAAAGTCGTCCCGGCGGGCGAGAAAGTCGCTGTACCGCCCATCTGTCTGGAAGAGGCCGGCAGGATAGGCGCGGTTCAGCTCCAGCATGCGCGTGGCTACATGCTCCAGGAAGTACCGGTCGTGGCTGACGACGACGACGGCGCGGACCCGCTCGGCGAGGACGCCCTCGAGCCAGAGGATGCCTTCCACGTCGAGGTGGTTGGTGGGCTCGTCCATCAGCAGCACGTCGGGGGTGGCAGCCAACGCGCGCGCGATCGCGAGGCGCTTCTTCCAGCCGCCGGACAGCGCGTCGACCTCCGCGCGCCCGTCGGCGAAGCCGGCGCGGCCCAGTGCCTGCGCGATGCGGCCCGGCCGCTCGCCCTCGTCCACTCCTGTCAGGGCCTCGGCGATGACTTCCTCGACGGTGACGCCCGGCGGAAGGACCGGGTCCTGGGGCACGTAGCCGACGCGCACGCCGCCGCGCACGGAGCGCGTGCCGCGGTCGGCCGGCTCCAGCCCCGCCAGGATCTTGAGGAGAGTGGACTTGCCTGAGCCATTGGGACCCACGAGACCGGCCTGGTCGCCTTCGAAGAGCCCGAATGACAGCTCTTCGAAGAGCGACCGGGTCCCGTAGGCCTTGCTGACCGCCTCACAGCTGAGGAGCAGCGACCGGGTCATCCGGCGCTACTTCTTCTTCTTCGGCTTCTTCTTTTCCTTCCGCATGCTCGAGCCCTTGGCCATGTGCTCACCCCCCTTCGTCGGGTGATTATACCGTGCGGCTTCCGATACTTGCCACGCCCAGTTGACGGAACAAGGGAGCTCAGTCCACTATCGTGCCCCATGGGGAACCATCGTGAATCGATGAGGAGGGCCGATGCCTGTCACGCGATTTGAGGTGACCCAGCGGCGTCCGCTCGCCGGCGGACGCGCGTTCGGCGACGTGGGCCGCTACGAGGAGCTGGCGGGCAGGCTCCACCTCGCGGTCGATCCGCAGCACGCGGCGAATCGCGCCATCACCGACGTCGCGCTGGCGCCGCGGGATGCGGCCGGGCGCGTCGCCTTCGCTGCCGACGTCTCGATCTTGCTGCCCGTCGATCGCGCGGTGATGACCGGCAGGTTCCTCGTGGACGTCGTGAATCGCGGCAACACGGTCGCCGTCCCGAACTTCAACCACGCCACGCGCCCGGCGGCAGGACCAGGCGGCGACCCGAATCCGCCTGTCGACGCCGGCGACGGCTGGCTTATGCGGCGCGGCTGGGTCGTCGTCTCGTGCGGCTGGCAGTGCGACCTTCCGCCCGAGGTGCCGGGCCTCCTGCGGCTCGAGGCTCCGGAAGCGCTCGGCCCCGACGGCCGGCGGCTCACCGGGCGCGTCTACGTCCAGCTCCAGGCGCCGGTGGACGTGGCCGATTTCCTGCTCTCGGACCGCGGCCACGATGCATACGAAGCGGCGGATCTCGACGAGCCCGGCGCCGTCCTCGTGGTGCGCGACCAGCCCGATGGCCCGGCGGAGGTGATCCCGCGAAACCACTGGCGCTTCTCCCGAGTAGACGGCGAGCGCGTCATCCCCGACGCCCGCCACATCTATCTGGGCGGCGGCTTCGCCAAGGGCCGGATCTACCAGCTCGCGTACACCGCCGTCGGCGCCCGCGTGCTCGGCCTCGGGATGGCGGCGCTGCGCGACTGCGCCGCGTGGCTCAAGCACGGGAGCGCGGCCGAGGGCAACCCCGCGGCGGGCGGGCTTCGTCACGGCTTTGCTTACGGCCGCTCGCAGACAGGACGCCTCCTGCGCACGATGATCCATCACGATCTGAACGTCGACGAGGCGGGCCGGCGCGCGCTCGACGGCATCATCGCCAACGTGGCCGGCGGGATGCTCGGCGAGTTCAACGACCGCTTCGGCCAGAACTCGAAAGACCGGCCGGCGATGATGGCCCACTTCGAGCCGTTCCAGGTGGAGCCGCGCGGCGGTCTGAAAGCCTTCTACACGAACACCTCGTTCGAGTACCACCGCGGCGACGCCTCGCTGATCCACACCGAACCCGCCGGTACGCGCGACGTCGAGCACGGTCCCGACGTGCGCGTCTACCATTTCGCCGGCACTGAGCACGGCCTCGGTGTCTGGCCGCCCGCCGACGCGCAGGCGGTCGCGGCGGATCCGCGCGGATGGATCGAGCGCGCGCAGCACCTCCGCGGGGTCGTGAACTACGGCCGGCTCCTCCGCGCGTGCCTCGTGAACCTCGACCGGTGGGTGACGCAGGGTGTCCCGCCGCCGCCCGGCCGTCATCCGCGCGTCGGCGACGGCACCGCCGTCGATCCCGCGACGCTCTTGCCGGTGTTCGCGCGGATCCCCGGCGCCCGCTATCCCGGCCACTGCGCCCGGCCGCAGCGCCAGGACTTCTCGACGCTGCCGCCGCGGCCGGGCCCCGCCTACGGCACGCGCGTGAGCGCGGTGGATGACGACGGCAACGAGCGCGCGGGCATCGCCGTGCCCGAGCTCACCGTGCCGCTCGCCACGCATACCGGCTGGAATCTCCGCCATCCCGACAGCGGAGGCGCCGAGCAGCTCCTCTACTTCGCCGGTGCGACGCTGCCCTTCGCGGCGACGCGCGCGGAGCGCGAGGCGGCCGGCGATCGGCGCCTCTCGATCACCGAGCGCTACCGCTCGCGCGAGGACTACCTGGCCCGCGTGGGCGCGGCCGCGCGAGCGCTCGCCGCCGAAGGCTACCTCCTCGAGGAGGACGTCGAGACCTCGCTCGCGTTCGGAGCGCGGATGTGGGACGCCTGGACCCCGAAGGCCTGACCGGCATTCAAGGGAGGCAGCGACATGGGTCTGCTCGACGGAAAGGTAGCGATCATCACCGGCGCGTCCAAGGGCATCGGGCGCGCCTTGAGCCTGCGCTTCGCGCGTGAAGGCGCCGCCGTGGTGTGCGCGGCGCGCTCAGCCGACCTCGTGAAGGAGACGGCGGCGCAGGTAAAGGCCGCGGGCGGCCGCGCGATCGCTGTGGTGTGCGACGCTTCGCACGAGGACGAGGTCCGCCGTCTGGTGGCCGCAGGCGTGAAGGAGTTCGGCAAGGTCGACACCCTCGTCAACAACGCGGGCGACGGCGGCGTGACCAAGCCGGTGCAGGACTACTCGATGGAGGACTGGCGCTACACCATCGACTCCTGCCTCACCAGCTCCTACCTCTGCACGCGCTTCGTCGTGCCCGAGATGATCAAGGCCGGCGGCGGCGCTATCGTGAACATTTCCTCCGGCGCCGGCCGCCGCGGATTGCCCTATCGCATCGGCTACTGCTCGGCCAAGGCGGGCCAGGTCGGCATGACGTTCGGCATGGCCCTCGAGCTGGCGCCGCACAATATCCGCGTCAACTGCGTCGCCCCCGGAGCCGTGGAGGGCGACCGCATCGACCGCGTCATAGCCGGCCAGGCCCAGGTGCGCGGCATCTCCGTGGAGCAGATGCGGGCCGCCATGATCGAGCGGTCGCCGCTCAAGCGCATGGTCACGGCGGACGACATCGTGGACGCGACGGTCTTCTTCTGCAGCGACATGACGCGAAGCGTGTCGGGCCAGGTCCTCGCCGTCAACGCGGGCGAGCCGGCCGGGTGAGCCCGGCGCCGCTCAGCGCGCGCGGCGCAGGACGAGGAAGTACTGGTGCGGCAGGAGCGGGCGATCGGCCACCAGGCGCAGCCCCGCGCGCCGCGCGTCGCGCAGGAAGCGCGCGCGGGGGATGCGGCGCCTCGGCGGCGGGCCGAACTCCGTCTCTTCGTCCCAGTCGATGTTCACGACGCGGGCGTTCTTCGGCAGCTCCGCGACCAGCCGGCGCAGGAACGCGACGCGCCCGTGCATGTGGTGGTAGGCGTTGATGAGCACGGCCACGTCACAGCGGCCGCGCGGCAGGAGCGGGTCGTCGTGGCGGCTCAGCACCGGCGTGACATTTCGCGCGCCTGTGCGCGCGAGTCGACGGCGCAGCACGTCCAGCACGGCCGCCTCGGGATCGACCGCGTAGACGTGACCGGACGGGCCCACCGCGCGCGCCAGCCGCGGGGTGAAGTAGCCCGGGCCCGAGCCGATCTCCGCCACGACCTGGCCGCGGCGCAGCCCGAGCGCCCGTACGAGGACGGCGGGCTTCTGCCAGGTCGCCCGGCGCGGGTTCAGTTGTCGGCGCAGCGCGCCGGCCAGCTCTTTCGGCGTCATGGATCTCCTCTCGCGATCGTCGGTATGTTGGAACGGGGTCGCCCTATTTGGCACGCGCCGGGACGCGCCGTCAAGCGACCTCTTCGCGGCCGTGGTATCGTTCCTGTGCGGTCCAATCCAACGCGCGGCTGGAGGCACATGATGGAGCTCTACGACGTGATGCGCGCCACCTTCGCCGCGCGCGAGTTCACGGGCGATCCGCTGCCCGATGAGGCGCTCGGCAAGATCCTCGACCACGCCCGCTTCGCCCCCAGCGGCGGCAACCGTCAGGGCTGGCGCGTCGTCGTCGTCCGCGATCCCGCCACGAAGCGCGCGCTGGCGGAGCTGAGCGGGTTGGCGGCCAAGCGGTACGCCGCCCAGGTGAAGAACGGCGAGAACCCCTGGAACACCATCGACCCGCCGGGCGTGGACGCCGCCACCATCGAGCGCACGGAGCCGCCGCCGCGCCTGACGGAACCCATCGCGAAAGCGCCCGTCGTGCTGGTCATCTGCGTCGATCTCAAGGTCGTCGCCTCGATGGACCAGGACCTCGAGCGCATCGGCGTCGTGAGCGGCGCGTCGATCTACCCGTTTGCGTGGAACATCCTGCTGGCCGCGCGCCACGAGGGGTTCGGAGGCACCATCACGACGCTCGCCACCGCCCAGGAGCCGAAGGTCCAGGCGCTCCTCGGCATCCCGAAGCACGTCGCCGTGTGCGCGGTCATGCCCCTCGGGCGGCCCGTCCGCACGTTGACGAAGCTCAAGCGCAAGCCGGTGGCCGAGTTCGCGATGCGAGAGCGCTGGGGCGGGCCGTGGCTGTGAGCGCGCGTGGCTGAGCCCGATCGGATCGCCGAGTTTAAGGAGGTTGCCGAGATGATGCCGGACGATCCGGTCGTCCGCTTCGGCCTGGCTGCCGCGTACCTCGAGGCCGGCCAGGCCGAGAATGCAGTCAGGGAGTACGAGGAAACGATCCGGCTCAAGCCCGACTACTCCGCCGCCCATCGTGGTCTCGGCCGGGCGCTCGAGCGGGCCGGACGACGCGAGGAAGCCCTGGCGGCGTACCGGAAGGGGCTCGAGGTAGCGGCGCGGACCGGCGACCTCCAGACGAAGAAAGAGATCGAGGTGTTCGTCCATCGTTTGGAGACGACGACGTCAGGAAACTGAGAGGAGGACCCGATGAGCGTGACCATCCTGTACAAAGAGCGGCCGCCGTACGCCGCCGCGGCCACTGCGGAGGGCGGGGACCTGTGGGTGCATGCCCACGAGCTGCCGGCGGCCACCGGCTGGGAGCTTCGGCCCGAAGGCGCGTGTCGCGGCGACGTGTGCGTGCCCATTCCCCGGGGCCGGGAGGCCGAGTTCGTGCGCGAGCGCCCCGCGCGCTTCAATCTCGCCGCGCTGGCGCGGCTGCTCGCGGAGCCCGTGGTCCACGAAGACGCGCACGGCGTGTGGTCCTTCGGAACCGCCGCCACGCGCCTCGATGACATGCAGTCGCTCCGGGCGCCCGATTTCACGCTGCCGGATCTCGAGGGCCGTCCGCACGCGCTGGCGGACTATCGCGGCAAGAAGGTCTTCCTCGTGTTCTGGGCGTCCTGGTGAGGGTGCCGCTTCGACCTGCCCGTGTGGCAGGCGCTCTACGATGAGCTGAAGGCGCGGAACTTCATCGTCATCTCGGTCGCGCTCGACAGCGGCGGGCCCGCGAAGACCGAGCCGTGGATCAGCAAAGCGAAGGCGACCTATCCGTCCCTGATCGACGAGCGCCACGTGACGGCCGAGCTGTACGGTGTCGTGAACGTGTCCTCAGCAGTGTGGATCGACGAAGCCGGGCGGATCGTGAGGCCGACCGAGACGGCGGGCTCGAGTGACGCGTTCCGTACGGAGCTGGACCGCACCACCAAGCAGATGAGCGCTCTAGGCATGGCCGAGCGCGAGCGCATACAAGGGACGTATCTCAATGCGCTGCGCGATTGGGCCGTCACCGGGCCGGCGAGCCCGTACGCGCTGTCTCCAGCCGCGGCGCGCCGGCGCCTGCCGCTCCCGGCTTCGGAACACGCGCTCGCGGCGGCCAACTTTCGCCTCGGCCAATACCTCCACGCGAGCGGACACGCGCAGGCGGCGGCGCCATACCTGGCGGAGGCGCGCCGGCTGCATCCCGAGAGCTGGAGCTACCGGCGACAGACCTGGGAGCTGGAGGAGCCGGGCAAGGCGGGCGGCGCAGAGTTCTGGGCCGCCGTGGACGCTCTCGGCGATCGCCCGTACTATCCGCCGACGGTGCTGGAGCCGTAGCGGGCGAGCGCGCGCGCTCAGTCGGCATCGCCCGGCCGGGCTCGCCAGCGCTTCACGGCTCCGCGCAATTTCTTCCCGGCGAGCCGCCGTCGCCGCGCGCCCGCCGTCGGCGCCGTGTGGACGCGCCGGCGCGGCGCGGTGAGGGCGGTCCGGATCAGGTCGGCGACCCGGGCGCGGGCATCCTCGAGGTTGCGCGCCTGGTTGCGGGTCGCCTGGCTCGTGATCACCAGCCGGCCGTCGGCGTCCAGCCGGTGGCCCGCCAGCCCGCGCAGCCGTGCGCGGGCGGCATCGGAGAGTCCTTCGACGCCCGCCAGGTCCACGCGCAGGTCGATCTTGGTCGCGACCTTGTTCACGTTCTGGCCGCCCGGCCCGGAGGCCCGCACGGCGTGGACTGTCAGCGCCGACGGCGGAACGCGCACCGTGTCCGTCACGACGATCGCCTCGCTCATGCCGCCATTGTAGCGGAAGCGCCTGGGCCCGGCGGTTTGACCCGTCCCAGCCGGTCTGGCACCATTGCTCAGTGAGGATCGAGCTGACGCGATGACCGACAACATGCCTGGACCGACTTCGCACACCTACTTTTCCCAGCGCCTGCGTCTGCACTACGTGGACTGGGGCAACGCCGGCAAGCCTCCGCTGCTCCTGCTCCACGGCGGGCGCGACCACTGCCGGAACTGGGACTGGACCGCCGCGGCGCTCAGGAACGACTGGCACATCATCGCGCCGGACCTTCGCGGGCACGGCGACAGCCAGTGGTCGCCCGACGGCACCTATACGATGGCCGGCTACATCTACGACCTGGCCCAGCTCGTCCACCAACAGCGGCTGGCGCCGGTCACGATCATCGCGCACTCCCTCGGCGGGAACATCGCGCTCCGCTACGCCGGCATCTATCCCGACACGGTGGCGAGGCTGGCGGCCATCGAGGGGCTCGGCCCGCCGCCGCGCGTGCTGGCCGAGCGGGGCGCCAAGACCATTGCCCTACGCATGGACGACTGGATCAGTGAGCAGCGCGGCCTCGCCGGCCGGACGCCCAGGCGCTACGCCTCGATCGAGGACGCCTTCCGCCGCATGCAGGAGGAGAACCCGCATCTCTCCGCGGAGCAGGCGCGGCACCTGACCGCCCAGGGCGTCAACCAGAACGAGGACGGCACCTACAGCTGGAAGTTCGACAACTACGTGCGCGCCTGGCCCCCCTACGACATGTCCGGCCGGGACATCAAAGACCTGTGGTCGCGGATCGACAGTCCGACCCTTCTCCTGTACGGGAAGGAGAGCCAATCCGGCAACCCGGCCGAGGATGGCCGTGCCGCGCCGTTTCGCAACGCCACCGTCCTCGGCATCGACAAGGCGGGGCATTGGCTGCACCATGACCGCTTGGACGAGTTCCTCCGGATCATTCGCGAGTTCCTGAAGGACTGATCAAAAGGAGCGGTGATGAGCACGATGAAGGCGGAGCCGATCGCCGGACCCGAGGCGTGGCTGGGCGCCGACATGGCGCGATCCACGGAATGGATCGGGACCGTGTCCGCCCGGGCGGTCGCCGAGCTGGATGCGGCGCTCCGCGGCCTCGAGCGCCGCGGCCTCGCCTGGCCGCGCTTCGGCTGCGACGACTTCCCGCTGCCGACGTTCTCGCGCGAGCTGGGGAGCGTCCTCGATGAGCTGGAGCGTGGGCGCGGCTTCGTGCTCCTGCGCGGCATTCCCGTCGGCCGCTACGCGCCGGACGAGCTGAAGAACCTCTACTGGGGCCTCGGCGCCCACCTGGGCCGCGCCCGCTACCAGAACGCGCAGGGCGAGCTGATCGGCGAGGTGCGGGACGAGAATCGGCTCTATGGACAGGTCCGCGAGGTGTCGATGGACTCAGCGCTCGGCCGCTCCTCGCGCTCGAAGGCGCGGTCGGCCGGGCCGCTGCGCTTCCACACCGACCGCTGCGACCTCGTGAGCCTCCTGTGCGTGCGCACGGCACGCGCCGGCGGTTTGAGCCGGATCGTGAGCGCGGTGAGCGTGGCCAACGCGATCCTCGCCCGGCGGCCCGACCTCCACGCCCTTCTCTGGCAGGACTACTGGCGGAGCCGCCAGGGCGAGGAGGACGGCGGCGAGCGCCAGACCTACGCGCTGCCGCTCTTCGCGATGCACCAGGGCAAGTTCACCACGCAGTACTCGCGGACGTTCGTGGAGGCCGCGCAGAAGCTGCCCGGCGTCCCGCGCCTGAGCGCGGCCCAGGAGGAGGCGCTCGACTTGCACGCCGAGGTGTGCGAAGAATTGGCCTTCACCATGGAGCTCGAGCCCGGCGACCTCCAGCTTCTCAACAACCACGTCATCTACCATGGGCGCACGGCGTATGAAGACGCGAACGGCCCGGACGGCGACCGGCTCTTGCTGCGCCTCTGGCTCGCGCCGCTCAACAGCCGCGCGCTGCCGCCGGGCTTCGAGACGCTCTGGGGCACGACGGTGGCGGGCGCGCCCCGCGGCGGCATCGCCCAGCCCGTGCCCGCTCAGAAGGAGACATGTTCATGACCTATCGACGCGCGCTTGTCCTGATCCTCGTCACCCTCGTGCTCGTCCTCGCCGTTGCGCCCGGGAGGGGACTCGCCGCTCCCGAAGGCCAGCTCATCTGGGGCGTGCACGTCTCGCTGGCCCCGACCTGGTTCGAGCCCGCCGAGACCCCTGGCATGATCACACCCTTCATGGTGCTCTACGCGCTGCACGACGCCATGGTGAAGCCCATGCCCGGCCAGCCCACGGCGCCGAGCCTGGCCGAGTCGTGGTCCGTTTCGAAGGACGGCCTCGTCTACGAATTCGTCCTCCGCAAAGGGGCGCGATTCCACAACGGCGACCCCGTCACCGCCGAGGACGTGAAGTTCTCCTTCGAGCGCTACCGCGGCAGCTCCAACAAGATGCTAAAGGAACGGGTGGTCGCCGTGGAGGCGCCCGATCCCGTGCGAGTCCGCTTCCGTCTGAGGCAACCGTGGCCCGACTTCCTGACCTTCTATACGAACGCCACGGGTGCGGGCTGGATCGTGCCGAAGAAATACGTCGAGAAGGTGGGCGACGAGGGCTTCAAGAAAGCGCCGGTAGGCGCGGGGCCCTACAAGTTCGTGTCGTTCACCCCCGGGGTCGAGCTGGTCCTCGAGGCCTTCGACCAGTACTGGCGGAAGTCCCCCAGCGTGAAGCGCCTGGTCTTCCGTGTCATCTCCGACGAGTCCACCCGGCTGGCCGCGCTCAAGCGCGGTGAGGTGGACATCGTCTACTCCGTGCGCGGCGAGCTGGCCGAAGAGCTGCAGCGGACGGCAGGTCTCACCCTCAAGCCCGCAGTCATCCAGGGCACGTTCTGGCTCTACTTCCCCGACCAGTGGGATCCCAAGTCGCCGTGGTACGATCGCCGGGTCCGGCTGGCCGCGAGCCTGGCCATGGATCGTCCAACCATCAACCAGGCGCTGACCCTCGGGTATTCCAAGCTCACCGGCAGCATCATCCCCAGCTCGTTCGACTTTTTCTGGCAGCCGCCGGCTCCCGTCTATGGCGCGGCCCGAGCCAAGCAGCTCCTCGCGGAGGCCGGTTACCCCAGCGGCTTCGATGCCGGCGACTACTACTGTGACGCCTCCTACTCCAATCTGGCCGAAGCTGTCGGCAACAATCTCCAGGCGGCGGGGATTCGCGTGAGGCTCCGCCCGCTCGAGCGGGCGGCGTTCTTCAGCGCGTACTCCGAGAAGAAGCTCAAGAACATCATCCAGGGATCGAGCGGGGCGTTCGGCAACACCGCCACGCGCCTCGAGGCCTTCGGCGTTACAGGAGGGGCCTACGCCTACGGCGGATACCCGGACATCGACGGACTGTTCCAGGAGCAGGCGGCCGAGCTGGACCGGAAGCGCCGCGAGGCGACCCTGCACAAGATCCAGCAGCTCGTTCACGACAAGGTCATGTACGCGCCCATCTGGGAGCTGGCCTTCCTGAACGGCGTGGGGCCGCGCGTCCAGGAGTCGGGCCTCGGCCTCATCTCCGGCCACGCCTACTCGGCGCCCTACGAGGACGTCACGCTCAAGGCGAAGTAGGCCGCGAGCCGCTCAGCCCTGGCGGCGGAGCTTCGGATCCCAGGCGTCGCGCAGCGTGTCGCCGAAGCGCGTAGGCGACACGAAGGCCATGATCAGACCGGCCGGGGCCGGCGAGCACCGACGGCGGGGTAGCTGGCGCCGAGAGCACCGCGCGGAGCGCATCGATGATCCCCCGGCCGGGCCAGTCATCAACTGCGATCTTGCGCCGGCGACCGCGAGGCAGTCAAGACGCGTCCTGCAGGGGCAGAGTCCAGATGACGACCACGCCCGGATACGGGCCGCCTCCAAACGGACGCGCCAGGTACGCGTCGATCTGATCGCCCTGGTGCCCGCGCATGTACACCGTTTCGGCAAGGAGCGCTTCGTAGGCCATGGCCGTCCTCCTCTACGACTTTTTCCGGTGCCGCATGATACTCGAAGATGACCGTACGCTTGGCTGTCAAGACGTGGCAAGGTTGGAAGCGCCTCCGACACCCCACCAGGGAGGACCTGATGACCACTCGCCCCGCCGTCACCCCCGCGCTCCTCGAGGAATACTGCACGCGGTTTCGCAACTGGGGTCGCTGGGGTGCCGAAGACGAGATCGGGACGCTGAACTTCATCACGCCCGAGGTCATCAAGCGGGCGGGCCGCCTCGTGCGACAGGGCAAGGTCATCTCCTGCGCCCTCAACTTCGACACGAACGGCCCGCAGACCGGCGCCTTCGGCCGGGTGAACCCGATCCACAGCATGGTGGCCACGGGCACGGACCACGCGACGGGCCGGCAGAAGCTGGCGGGCTTCGACACGCTGCCATTCGGCTGGGGCTTCGCCGACGACCAGATCACCATGTTCCTGCAGTGCGGGACGCAGTGGGACGGGCTCGGCCACATCTTCCACAATGGCAAGATGTACGGCGGGCGCGATGCGAGCCTGGTGTCGTCCACCGGCGCGGCGCGTAACGGCATCGAGCACTACAAGGACAAGATCGTCTCCCGCGGTGTCCTCCTCGACATCGCGCGGTTCAAGGGCGTGGACGCGCTCCGGCCGGGCGAGCCGATCTACACCGAAGACCTGGATGCGTGCGCGGCCAGTGAGCGCGTCACGATTGAAGCCGGTGACATCGTGCTGATCAGGACGGGGGACGTGGGCCGAAGAGTCCGGGAGCGGAGCTGGGGGACCTTCTCGGCCGGCGACGCCGCGGGCCTCTCATTTCTCACCGCCCCGTGGCTCCACGAGAAATCCGTCGCGGGAATCGCCACCGACACCTGGGGGGCTGAGGTCCGGCCCAACGAGTTGGCCGGCGCCTTCCAGCCTCTCCACCTCGTAATCATCGTGAACATGGGGCTGCTCGTCGGGGAGATCTTCGACCTCGAGGCGCTCGGCGCCGACTGCGCGGCGGACGGCGTCTACGAGTTCATGTTCGTGGCCCCGCCGTTGCCCATCACCCGCGCGGTGGGCTCCCCGATCAATCCCCAGGCCATCAAGTAGCGATGGGCTTCGGGACCTACTATTTCTTGCAGGCGGCGCCGGGGATGACCCACGCCGAGGTCATCCACCGTGAGCTCGACGAGATGCAGTGGACGGAGGAGCTGGGCTTCGACGAGGTCTGGCTGACCGAGCGCGTAGGCGAGATAAAGGCCATTCTCAGACCGGGCCGGGGCCGGCGGACACCGACGGCGGGGTGGCGGGCGCCGAGAGAACCGCGCGTCGCGCATCGGTGATCCCCCAGCCGGGCCAGTCAGCAGCTACGAGCTTGCGCCGGCGAGCGCGGGGCAGTCAAGACGCGTCCTGCCGGGGCAGCGTCCAACCCCGAGACTGGGCGGATTACTGATGGGAGGGGGCGGCAGCGCGCAGGGCGGCCGACGGCGGGGCCGGCCCCGGAGAGTCCGCCGGGTGGAGCAGGCCCAGGGGCGCGAGGATCGTGCCCACCACGGCCGGGGCCTCCAGCGTGGCGATGCGCCGCACCCGGCGGTGCGGCTTGGCCTAAAACTCTTGCGACTTGCCGCGCGCGCGCGTGAGCTTCACGACGCCGAAGCGGTCGTGCACGTGCAGCGTGAACGTCTCGGCCTCGCGATAGACGCGATAGCACCGCTTGCGCCCGCCGTCCGTGACGTTCCACGTGCGGCAGTAGAGTCCCTCGGGGGTGATGCGCCATCGGCCGATGTCGAAGCCGGATCCCAACGTGGAGTACACGATGCCGTCGGGAGCGATGTAGAGCCGCAACCCGCCGACCCTGAACGTGTTGCCCGGAAGCTCGCCGTGGAGCTCGGTGGCGGTCAGCGGTGGTTGCTGAATTGCCTTCGGGGCCGCGCCGGGCGGCGGCGACGTACAGAAGGGACGAATCGCCTCACCCGCGAGGATCATCGAGTCGACGTCGTAGTTGTGGCCGTCGCTGAAACGGAAGGCGGAGACGCCGTTCGGGAGCAGCGCGACGAGATTGCCGCCGTATCCGGCCATGTACGGGATCTGGAAGAAGCAGCCGAGATCGGTGCGATACGGCACCGACCAGAACGACAGGTGGTACCGCTGTTCGCCGAATAGGTTGCTCCGGAGTGTCGGGAGACCCGTCGCCCGCGTTCGGTACAGGGCTTCGGCAAGCTTCGTCGCGCTCAGGATCTGCTGCCCATCGTGCCGGCCGCCGTTCTGGAGGAGCGTTGTCAGCTTCGCGATGTCGTCGACGGTCGGATAGAGCCCGTACCCGAGCAGCGGAATCCCGCGACTCCCGTCACTCTCGCGCGTGTGCATCGTCGGCAAGTGCAAGATCCCGATTGGCCGAAAGACCTCGTCGACGACCATGTCCCAGAGATGCGCGTTCGGCCCCGCCTTCTGCTTGAGAAACGCGTCCATCGCCGCCGCGAGCACGAACGTGACCGTCGAGTTGTAGCGGACGACTTCGCCGCGCGCCCACGGATACTTCCCGTACGAGAATCCACGGTCGAGCTTCGCCTGCGCCGTGGGCGCCAATACCCACTCGATCATCTTCGGCTTGTTCTCGTCGGGTTCAGGATCCAGCCAGTCACGCTGCGGTCCGTTGTCTCCGATCGGCGCAGCCATGCTGAGCGCGTCCGCGAACGTGACGTCGTTCCATCCATCGTGCGTGGCTGTCACCTTCACGTGGTCCGCGATCTTCAGGTCGAACACGCCGTCACCGTACTTCTGCGCGAGGCGCAGCAGCGCGACGCCGGCGCCGAGGGATTTCGTGACGGAGAACACCCCGTGGCGCATGTGACGGCAATACGGATACGGACCGGAGCGCGTGGTACAGCTCTTCACGTAGACGGTGCCGTCGATCACGAGGCCGTTGGCGCTGATGTCTTCGGGGGCGGCATCGCCGTCGAACGCGTCGAGCCGCGAGTCGCGCGCGGACACGGGCAACGACGCCCACGGCTTTATCGGAGCTTCGAGTCGCCGCTCGGTCTCGAACTCGGCGCGCAACGCCACCTCCTCGGCGATGGCGCCCGGGGTGTAGGTCATCGGTCCCTGGGCCCAGAAGTCGTCTCGCGCCCACTCCTTGGTTTCCTGGGTGAATTGGACCCTGAGATGCGACACGCGCGTGTCGTCGAAGAGGAACGTGGCGAGACCGTTGTGTGTGCCGTTCGTGATCCGATCGACGACCACGAACGGGAAGGAGGCGCGCGACATGCCCCGATCGCCCGGCTCGGACCACACGCGCCCCGGGGACACGATGAACGCCAGCGGCAGCTGCGCCGTGGCGCCCGGCGACGACATGATCGTCCGTACGACCGGGACCAGATGATCGCCGTGCGTGAAGAACGCCGCGCTGAACCCGGGGCCGGGAGTTGGAAGACCGGCGCAGCCCTTGTGCGCGCTGAACGATCGGCCGGCGCCGACCGTGAGCGTCCCCCGCAGCGAATGTCGGGCGGGCGCCGGGGGACCCACCGGCATGAAGTAGTCGTTGTGCACGGGACCGTCGCCCACGTATCGCGAGGCGAACAAATCGTCGGCGGTGACGCGGTCGCGTGGGCCTCCCACCGGTGGAGGCGAGAGGTCGGCGAGGAGCGGCGGGCATCCGACCTGGCTCACGTCCATCACGCGGGTGAGCGTCACGCGGCCTTCCGTCGGGCCCCTCTTGAACACTCCCGCAAGTCCGCCGTCGGCGAAGCGATAGGTCAGGTCAGGCTTCTCGACGGTCGGAAGCTGGAAGCGAAGCACGCCGTCGACGATCCGGCCCGACGCGCGCCAGGAGCGAGGTTGCCAAGCCGCCCACGGTTCGTGGGTGCCGAGGCTGTAGATCACACGGGCGAAGCCGTTCGGAAAGACTTCCTCGACGACGAGCGTGTGGCACTGCGCGTCCGCGCCGGTGCGATCCTTCCAGGCGCCGTTCCACGCGCCGGAGAACCGTGAGACATCGGGCGGGACGTTCGGAGACGGCGGGACAATCCGCGTATCGGCCGGCAGGAGCGTCTCCTGGCGGCACCCCTTCGCGTCGGCCGGGCTCACGGTGAGCGCGAGCACGGCGGCGAGCAGGAGGCCGCCTCGGAGACGCCTGGGCGCGTAGATGGGATGAAGCGGCTGGCCTCTCGCTTGACGTGGTGGCATAGACTGCCCCACAAGAGCACCCCGCGGTCAACGCCGCAAGAAGGGAGAGGCCAGCCATGGACCATATTGGCATCGACGTCCACAAGAGGGACAGCCAGATTTACATCCTCGCCGAGGGGGGTGAGATCATCGAGCAGCGGATCCGCACCGAGGGCGAGCGCTTCGCCGCCGTGCTCGGGGCCCGGCCCCGCGCCCGGCTGCTGATCGAGGCCTCGACCGACAGCGAATGGGTCGCCCGGTGTCTCGAGGCCCTCGGCCACGAGGTCATCGTCGCCGACCCGAACTTCGCCCCCATGTATGCGACGCGGTCGCGCAAGGTGAAGACCGACCGGCGCGATGCCCGGGCCCTGGCCGAGGCCTGCCTGCTCGGCGCCTACCGCCCCGCCCATCGCCTCTCCGATCCCCAGCGCCACGTGCGAGGCCGGTTGGGGGTGCGGGACGCCCTGGTCCACACGCGCACGCGCTACATCTCGGTCATCCGGGCCCTGCTCCGTCAGCACGGCTACGGCGTGCCCTCCGGCAGTGCGGAGCGTTTTACCGACCGCGTTCGGGGCCTGCCCCTGCCGGGCCGCTTGCGCTCGGTGGTCGCGCCGCTGCTCGCCGTCATGGGTCCCCTCAACCAGCAGCTCGCGTACTCGGACGCGACGATCGAGCACCTCGCCGTCCAGGATCCCCGCGTGCCGCGGTTGCGGTCCGTCCCCGGCGTCGGCCCCGTCACCGCGGCCGCCTTCCTCGCTGCGGTCGACGACGCCCAGCGCTTCCACCACGCGCATCAGCTCGAAGCCTATCTCGGCCTCGTGCCCCGCGAGTACAGCTCGGGCGAGACGCAGCGCCGCGGCCCGATCACCAAGGCCGGGCACTCGCGCCCCCGCTGGCTGCTCATTCAAGCCGCACGCTCGATCCTGCGCTGTCGGCCCCCCGCGGCCGAGGCGCTCTGGACCTGGGCCCTGCGCATCGCCACGCGCCGGGGCAAGCACATCGCCGTCGTCGCGCTGGCCCGCCGCCTGGCCGGCATTCTCTATGCGCTCCTTCGGGATGGGACGGTGTATGCGCCCCGCCCCACGCGACATCATCCGGACCCGGTCGCCGCGCTGCACGCGTGAGGGCCGATGGGACTGACTGAACGGTGATGGTGTGGTGAGCCTCGTGGTCTCTCGCAGGTTCGACGGGTGGGTGAGCGCGAATGTTGAAGTGGCCGCTGTTGCAGGGCCGCAGGATAGATGGCGCCCCCACCCTTCGAATCCCCCTATGCGCCGGCGAGTGCCCCTCGCCCTTGACGAGCGCGAATACAAGGCTGACGGAACCTCGCGAGACCAGAGCCCACTGCCCCAT
>DASYVT010000048.1 GCA_035936835.1 Candidatus Methylomirabilota bacterium
CCCCCTCCATGGCGCTCTTGGAGGTAAGGATTTTCTCGACCAGGTGCTTCGGGGTGTAGGTGACGGGGGCGGCGTCGCGGAAGGCAGCCGAGGGACCGGGCGAGGATGGAGCGGCTGTTTCTTCCTCGGCGGCGGGAGCCGGCGCAGGGGGGGGCGCGGCCGCGGCCGGCTGAGCGGGGGCGCCGAGCGTGGCGCCGCACTCGCCGCAGAACTTCTGCGTGGGGGGATTCTCCGCCTGACAGGATGGACATTGCACCGTGGGCTCGCTAGGCGTCGCCGGGCTCACCTCCTCACGGCGTCTCTCGCCTTATATCGCGGCATGAAGTTTACCATTGATTTCGCGTGGCGTGAGAGGCCTCAAAACGAAAGCGCCCGGCGACTCCCCCGGGCGCTCGTTTTCCCCGCGGCCGCTCTGTGACAAGGGGGGGAAGATCCTCGGGCGAGGCGGGCCATCACTGAGAACGGGTTTTATGTTATCTTCGCTCGGCTCCTCACCGCACTACGACCGTATCGGGGAGTCCCTCGAAGTCGGAGTCGCCGGTGACGAGGGTCGCCCCGAAGCGCTGGGCCGTCGCGTACACGAGCGAGTCCGCCATCGCGAGACCATGGGCGAGAGACAGGACTGCGTAGACTTCGTAGATCTCGATGGCTGAGATGAGGAGGGCCTCACGGCCCTCGATGTAGGTTGCGAAGCGCCCCGCCTTCGGTCGGTTGGCCAGGTACTCGATCCAACCGCTCGAATCGACAAGGATCAGAGGCGATCCTTTTTCTCGCGGAGCCCCTTGGCGCGCACGCCCCGAACGATGCCGCGGTAAGTCCGCAAGGGACGCTCCGGCACCAGGAAGATGACGCCGCCCTTCTCGAGGACGGTGATCCGCATCCCCGGGCGGAGCCGAAGACGTTCGCGGGCACCCCGCGGCAAGACGAGCTGGTACTTGCTGGACAGAATCACGGTTTCCATTGTCCTACAGAAATCTTATCGATCGCCGATCAGTAAGGCAACTGCAGATCTCCCGAAACAGTCGGCCGGGAGCCGGACGAGGAAAAGGCCCGGGCGCAGGCAGCGGGACGGGGACTCCCGCGCGGCGCCCGGGCCTCTGTTTGTCTTGAAGCAGGCGTCTAGAGGCAGGCTTCGAAGAGACCCGCGGCGCCCTGGCCGCCGCCGATGCACATCGTCACCACGCCGTACTTCGCCTTGCGCCGCAGCATCTCGTTGGCGATGGTGCCGACCATGCGCGAGCCCGTCATGCCGAAGGGGTGGCCGATGGAGATCGACCCGCCGTTGGGATTGAGCTTCTCCATCGGGATGCCGAGCTTGTCTCGGCAGTAGATCACCTGCGAGGCGAAGGCCTCGTTGAGCTCCCACACGCCGATCTCGTCCATCTTGACGCCCATGCGCTTCAGAAGCTTCGGGATCGCGTAGACGGGCCCGATGCCCATCTCGTCGGGCTCGCAGCCGGCGACGGCGAAGCCGCGAAAGATCAGCTTGGGCTTGATACCCAGCGCCTTGGCGCGATCGAGCGACATCAGGACGGTGGCGGAGGCGCCGTCCGAAAGCTGCGAGGAGTTGCCGGCCGTCACCGAGCCCTGGCCGCTGTCCTTGTCGAAGTGCGGCGCCAGCTTGAGCAGACCCTCGAGCGTCGTGTCGGCGCGGTTGCACTCGTCCTTGTCGACGTAGTAGTCCTCCTTGCCCGCGATCTCGCCCGTCTTCTTGTCCACGACGCCTCGCACGACCTGGAGCGGCGCCAGCTCTTCCTTGAAGAAGCCCTCCTGCTGGGCGCGCGCCGTCCGCTGCTGGCTCGCCAGGGAGAACTCGTCCTGCGCCTGGCGGCTGATCTTGTAGCGCTTGGCCACGACTTCGGCCGTGTCGCCCATGAGCATGTAGAGGCCGGGCTTGTGCTCCTTGACCCAGGGATTGGGGTCGCCGTCGCGCTTCATCATGCTGATGCTCTCGAGCCCGCCGCCGATGGCGGCCTCCGCCCCGCCCACGATGATCTGATGCGCGGCCATGGCGATGGCCTGGAGCCCCGAGGAGCAGAAGCGGTTGACGGTGGTGCCGGCGACGGAGACGGGCAGGCCGGCGCGAAGGAGGGCCACGCGCGCCACGTTGTTGCCCTGGGCGCCGTTGGGCTGGGCGCAGCCGAGAATCACGTCCTCGATCTCGGTCTTGTCGAGCTGCGGGACCTTGCCGAGCGCGTCCTTGATGCAGTGGGCGGCCAGGTCATCCGGGCGGGTCATGTTGAACGACCCCCGGAACGATTTGGCGAGCGGGGTGCGCGAGCTGGAGACGACGACGGCCTCTCTCATAAAGGCTCCTTTCTGGAATCGGCTGGTCTGAATGCGGCTCGTTGCCGGGAGTATACCCTTTTTAGGAGGCCTCGTCGCCCTCGCGGGCGCTCGGGCCCCCATCCACGATGATCGTCGCGCCCGTCATGAAGGCCGAGGCCTCCGATGCCAGGAAGATGCACGGGTAGGCGATCTCGTGCACCTTGCCCCAGCGACCCATGCCCGTGCGGCTCGCCACCGCGTCGTAGGCCTTCTTGGCGGCGGCCGGATCCTGCTTGGTGAGGACCCCAAGATACCCTTCAGTCTCGACAGGTCCCGGCGCGATGCAGTTGACGCGGATGCCCTTGCGCCCCCAGGCCATGCCGAGCGCCCGGGTGAAGTTGATGACGGCCGCCTTGGCCGTGCCGTAGTGCGCCATCATGGTCGAGCCGTAGACGCCGGCGATGGAGGAGATGTTGATGATCGCGCCGCCGCCGCCCTGCGCCATCATCTGCTTGCCCGCCCACTTGCAGCCGAAGAAGACGCCGTTGACGTTGATCTGGATGACGGTGTTCCATCCGTTGGCGCTGATGTCCTCGACCTTGGCGCGGAAGGAGGCGCCGGCATTGTTGACCATGATGTCGAGACGCCCCATCTCTTTCGCGGTGCGCTCGACGAGCGCCTTGACCGCCTCCTCCTGGCGGACGTCCACGGACTCGCAGAAGGAGCGGCGGCCGAGCTTCGTGATCTCGGCCACGACGGGCTCGAGGTTCTCCTTCTTGCGGCTGCAGATCACGACATCGGCGCCCGCCTTGGCGAACTCGATGGCGATGGAGCGGCCGATGCCGACGCCGCCTCCCGTGACGATCGCGACCTTCTTCTCGAGCGAGAACGGCGACGCTGCCATAATGCCTCCTGTGCCGGTTGGGGGATGGAAGGACGCGCGGATTATACCCAAGCCGCGGGCGCCGCGCTCTCGAAGCGCATGGCCTTGCCGCTGCCCGGGTGGATGAAGCCGAGGCGGGTCGCGTGGAGGCACAGCCGGCGGAACAGGCCCCCGGGACCGCCGTGCTCGCGGTCGCCGACGATCGGGTGGCCGATGGCCGCGAGCTGGACACGGATCTGCCTGCGCCGGCCCGTGTCGAGCGAGAGCTCGAGGAGCGTCGTGTCCTGCCCGCGCGCGAGCACCCGGTAGCGCGTGATGGCCGTCTTGCCTTCGGGGCCTCGCGCGGTGTGGACACGGAGGCTCCGGTCCTCGACGAGGCGGCTCTCGAGCGTCCCCGACTGCTCGCGCACGTGGCCCTTCACGAGCGCCGTGTAGACGCGCTGGACCGTGCGCTCCTCGAACTGGGTCTGGAGGTGCTGCTTGGCTTCCGGGGACTTGGCGAACACCAGGAGCCCCGAGGTGTCGCGGTCGAGGCGGTGGACGATGAAGGGGCGCGCACGCGGCCGCTGGGCCTGGAGATAGTCCCAGAGCAGGCGGTAGGCGGTGCGCTCGCGCTCGCGCTCGGTCGCCATGGTGAGGAGTCTCGCCGGCTTGTCCACGACGACGATCGCCTCATCCTGGTACACGAGGCCGAGACCCTTCGGGAAGGGGATGCGGCCGCGCCCGCCGAGCTCGACGCGGTCGTCCGCCCGCACGACCGCGCGGCCGTCTCGAGCCACGCGCCCGTTGACCTCGACGCGCCCGGATTCAAGCCACTGCTTGAGGCTCCGTCCCGAGGAGTCCGGGAAGAGCGCGTGCAGCCGATCCGCCAGCGTCGCCGGGCTCATTCGCCTCTGAGGACACCGAGAGGCTTCCGGCCGAGGAGCCGGAAGGTGCCGAGGAAGCCGACGCCGAGCGCGAGCAGCATCGCGCCCCCGACCCCCGCGGCGATGGTCAGCGGCGAGCCCGC
>DASYVT010000049.1 GCA_035936835.1 Candidatus Methylomirabilota bacterium
TACGGGCAACGTCTCCTGGCCGCGGCGGAGCAGGAAGCGAGGGCCCGGAGCTGTGACAGGCTCTTCCTCGACACGTTCAGCTTCCAGGCCCCGTTCTTCTACCAGAGGTTGGGCTACGAGATCCTCCACGTCCTGGACGACTTCCCTCGCCGCCCGCACAAGCTGTACCACCTGCAGAAGGCGCTGACACCAGCCGGCTGACACGGCATTGGCGGCTGAGACGGCATTGGCGCGCGGCGCCGACGCAGGTGTACAACGATCATCCATCGGTCAACGGAGGCGGACATGCGCGTGCTCGTGACGGGGGCGGCAAGCGGCATCGGACGGGCAACGTGTCTTCGGCTTGCGCGCGACGCCAAGTCGCAGGGAGGCAAAGCCAGGATCGCGGCGGTCGATCTCGCGCCCTCGCCCGGGCTCGACAGCCTGGTCGCCGAGCTGGCGGCGCTCGGCGCCGACGCGCTGCCGCTCCACGCCGACATGGGCTCGGCCGACGCGCCGGCCCGCGCCGTCGGCGAGGCCGTCGCCAGCTTCGGCGGGCTCGACGGTATCGTGAGCAATGCCGGCATCAACCGGCCCGGCGCGCTCATGGAGTACGCCGTCGCGGACTGGGACGCCATGTTTGCCGTCAATACGCGCGCGACGTGGCTGCTCGCGAAGGCGGGCTACCAGGCGCTCAAAGCCTCGCGCGGCGCCATCGTCGCCATCGCGTCCATGTCCGGCAGCAATGCGCACGCGAACCTGGGCGCCTACGGGCCGAGCAAGGCTGCCATCATCATGCTGGTCAAGGTACTGGCCCAGGAGCTCGGCCGCGACGGCATCCGCGTCAACTCGGTCTCGCCCGGCATGGTGCGCACCGGCATGACCGCCAAGGTGTATGCCGATCCGCGCGTGGCCGCCGAGCGCGATGCGCTGGTGCCGCTCGGCCGTGTCGCCACGCCGGAGGACATGGCCGACGTCGTTGCCTTCCTCCTTGGGCACGACGCGCGCTACGTCAACGGCCACGATCTCGTCGTCGACGGCGGCGTGACCGGCAATCTCCTCGGTCGCCTGCCCGGGCTCCAGCAGATCACCCGCAGCTGATGTGGTAGGATCGCGAGAAATCTAGCAAAGGAGCCCTCCTGTGACCATCAAGCTCGGCATGTTCACCATGCCTTTTCACCATCCCGACCGTGACTACGCCGCCCTGCTCGCGGAGGACCAGGAGGCCATCGTCCTCGCGGATCGACTGGGCTTCAGCGAAGCGTTCGTGGGCGAGCACTTCAGCTCCTGGAGCGAGCGCATCACCTCGCCGCTGATGTTCTTCGCCACGCTCATCTCGCGCACCAAGCAGATCCGCTTCGGAACGGGCGTGCTCAACCTGCCGCAGAGCCACCCGGTCACGGTGGCGGCGCACGCGGCCATGTTCGACCAACTGTGTCAGGGTCGCTTCATCATGGGCATCGGCCCGGGTGGCCTGGTCAGCGACCTCGAGATCTTCGACCTCGGCCAGGCGGAGCTGCGGCCGCAAATGGTGCTCGAGTCCATCGACACCGTCCTCAAGCTCTGGTCCCAGGACCCGCCCTACGAGATCGACGGGAAGTTCTGGAAGATCTCACTGACCAAGGGCATCTGGCCGGAATTCAAGGTGGGCTATATTCCGCGCCCATACCAGAAGCCGCATCCGCCCATCGCGCTCTCGCTCATCACGCCCAATTCCAGCAGCGGCAAGACCGCCGGCGAGCGCGGGTGGATTCCCATCTCGGGCCAGTTCTTCCACAAGCGCTATCTCCGCGGGCACTGGGAGAAGTACGTCGAGGGATGCGAGGCCGCCGGCCGGCGCCCCGATCCCGACATCTGGCGCGTCTCGCGCAGCATCCTGGTCACGGAGACGGACGCTGAGGCCGAGGACTATCTCGCCGATCCCGACAATGGACTCTCGTTCTACTACACTTTCTTCCACCACAGCTTCTCGCAGGGGCGCAAGGCGCTCTTCATGCTCAAGCCGGACCTCGAGGTGCCCGACGAGGACGTCACCGTGGACACGGTCAAGCGCGCGCTGATCATCGCCGGCAGCCCGCGCCGCGTGCTCGACCAGTTGGTGGCCCTGCGCGAGGAGACCGGCCACTTCGGCACGCTCCTCATGGGCGGCCACGACTGGGACCAGCCCAAGCTGTGGCAGCGCTCAATGGAGCTGCTCGCGAACGACGTGATGCCGAAGTTCGCGCGCCACGCGGCAGCCACCCCGCCGCGCTGAGCGCGCTGGAGAGCGCGGGTTGACACGGCCCCCCAGGATGACTACAATGTAGTCACAACTCAAACACGGATCTGCCAAGGAGACATCATGACCAAGGCCGCGGCGACGCATCCCATCTCGGTACGGTTCGGCAGGGAGGAGCGCTCGATGCTCCGGATCCTGCGGGCTCGGGCGGCAGCGAGCAAGCGGACTCTGTCCGAGCAGATGAAGTACTACGCACATCTCGGCATCGTGGCCTCTGACAATCCCGACCTGCCGTTGAGCTTCATCGAGGGCCTGCTGGAGGGCGCTGAGGAGAGCCGGGCCGGCCTGTCTGTACCGTACAAGTGGGGCCTGCTCAAGTAGCCGATGACCGCCAAGCCGCCTGAGCGGCAGGCCAGGGCAGTCCCGCGCTTCATGAAGTCGAAGCGGCGGCTGTCCCCCGTCGTTCAGGCCGAAGTGGACTCGCAGATCAAGGCCTTGATGGACAACCCGCTGGTGGGCGAGATGAAAAAGGGCGCATTGAAAGGAGTTCGGGTCGTCACATTCAAGGCCGATGACCGGCAGTATCTCCTGGCCTATTACTTCCACGCCAAGCCCAATATCATCGAGGCATTGGACGTGGCCGTCCACGAGAACTTCTATCGGAGCTTGGAAAGCTACCTGAGGGACCGTCCATGAAGACCTATCGCATCGCAGAAGCGCTACGAGCTGATCCAGGCCCAGCGCCAGGCGGAGATCGTGGCGGCCGAGGCCAAGGGCGTGGCCGACGCGCTCCGGATCAAGGGCGAGGCCGAGGCCAACTACAACGGCCGGGTGTCCTCATCACTGACGCCGGTGCTCATCCAGCAGCAGTACCTGTCGCGCTGGGACGGCCGCCTGCCCCAGTACTCGCTGGGCGGCAGCGTGGTGCCCTTCATCCAGATTCCGGGCGCGCCCGCGATCGAGGCCCCGCGCCGCTAGCTCGAGGCGGCGGGCTCGCTCACCGCTCGAGGCCCGACGTCGGCCCGGGGCCCGGCATCGCGTCACCTCGCGCGGTCTCGTCGCCACGCGGCGTGTGCACCGCCACGCCATACCCGAGATACAGCCGCTTGACCTCGGGATTCTGGAGCAGGGCCTGCCCTGCGCCCTCGAACCGGTTTCGTCCCAACTCCAGGACATACCCCCGATCGGAGATTTCCAGCGCCCGGGCGGCGTTCTGCTCCACCAGCATCACCGTGAGACCGTCCCGCGCCAGCTCGACGATCCTGTCGAAGACATCGTCGACGAAGCGGGGGCTGAGGCCGAGCGACGGTTCGTCGAGCATCATCATCTTCGGCCGCATCATGAGGGCGCGCCCCATGGCCAGCATCTGCTGCTCGCCGCCGCTCATCGTCCCCGCCAGCTGACGAGGGCGCTCGCGGAGCCGGGGGAAGAGCGAGAAGACGTACTCCAGGGACGCGTTGATCTTGGCCTTGTCCCGCTCGAGGTAGGCGCCCATCTCGAGGTTCTCGCGCACGGTCATCGGGCCGAACACGACGCGGCCCTGGGGCACGTATCCGAGGCCGAGGGCGAGGATGCGGTCGGGCTGCCGGCCGACCAGGTCGTGCCCGTCGAACACGATCTGACCGCCGAGGTGGCTGATGAACCCCATGATGACCTTGAAGGCGGTCGACTTGCCCGCCCCGTTGGGGCCGATCACCGAGACCACCTCGCCCGCGTTCACGTGGAGCGATACACCGTGGAGGATCTGGAGCGACCCGTAGCCGGCCTCGACGTCGCGGAGCTCGAGCAGCGCCACGCTAGCCCATCCGAGGCGCGCCCGGCGTCGACCCCGCGTCATCCGGGCGCCGGCGGCGGCCGAAGTAGGCTTCGAGGACGCGCGGGTCACGCTGAATCTCGGCCGGCGGCCCCTCGGCGATCTTCACGCCGTAGTCCATGACGAAGATCCGGTCGCAGTGGTTCATGATCACGTTCATGTCGTGCTCGACGATCACGATCGTCTTGCCCTGCTCCTGCAGCCGGTGGATGTGCTCGAGCAGGTGCTGGAGCAGCGTCCGGTTGACGCCGGCGGCCGGCTCGTCGAGCAGGATCAGGTCGGGGTCGGTCATGAGCGCCCGGGCGAACTCCAGGAGCTTCTGCTGCCCGTAGGAGAGCCGCCCGCCGTATTCGGCGCGGAGATGGCCGAGGTTGACGAACGCGATCAGCTCCGCGGCCCGCGCGCGCGCGACCCGATCGGGCACGCGGAGCCCGGTCACCGACAGCATGTTCTCCAAGACCGTCATCTCGCGAAAGATGCGCGTGATCTGGAACGTCCGCGTGATGCCTTTGCGGAAGATCTGGTACGGCTTGAGGCCGGCGAGGCTCTCCCCCTTGTAGATCACCTGACCGGAGTCGGGCGTCGTGAGTCCCGTGAGCAGATTGAAGGTCGTCGTCTTGCCCGAGCCGTTGGGCCCGATGAGGCCGGAGATCTTGCGGTGGGGGACGACGAAGCTGCAGCCGTCCACGGCCCGGACCCTGCCGAAGGCCTTGCGGAGGTCGCGAGCTTCCAGGACGATCTCATCCGCGCTCGGTACCATCAGTGGGCTCTCATCAGTGAACCATGCCCTTGCGAACCCAGCCCCGGTCGATGGCGAAGCCCACGAGGCCGCGCGGCATGAAGCGCGCGACCAGGACGATGAAGAGGCCGTATGCGATGAGGTGGGCCGTCGGGAAATTGACCCAGGTCAGCTCCTGGGCTGTATAGAGCAGGACCGCGCCCAGGATGGGACCGATGACCGTGCCCTTGCCGCCGAGCATCGACATGAGCGCCATGGCGATGGTGATCTGGACGAAGAACACCGACGGCGGGTCGATGTAGAGGACCTTATAGGCCTGGATCCCGCCGGCCACGGCCGGGAACACCGCCGAGAGCACGAACGCCGCCAGCTTGTAGAGTGTGGCGTTGATCCCGAGCGCCTCGGCGGCCCCCTCGTCCTCGCGGATGGCGTTGAGGCGGACGCCGAACCGGGAGTGCCCGACCCCATAGGCGACCACGATCGTCAGCAGCATCAGCGCCAGCATCGCGTAATAGGTCTCCATGGAGGTCTCGGCGCTCGGCAGACTGATGCCCAGCCCGCCGTGGGTCAGGCTGTCCCACACGGTGGCGATGACACGCGTCCCCTCCGCCGCGCCGAGCATGGCGATGGCGAAGTAGGGGCCCTTGAGGCGCAGCACCGGATAGCCGATCGCGACCCCGACGGCCGCGGCCACCCCGGCACCGACGGCGAGCGCGGAAAGCCAGAACCAGCCGTAGTCGGTCACGAGGATGGCGCAGGCGTAGGCGCCGATCCCGTAGAACGCCACGTGGCCGAACGACGTGTAGCCGGTGAAGCCGCTGATGATGTTCCAGGAGAGCGCGAGGACGACGTACATCATCGTGAACAGCAGGAAGGAGCGGAGGTAGACGCTGAGCGCGGGAGGAAGGATCGCGAGCGCGACCCCGCACAGTCCCAGGAGGGCCAGATTCCGGAGGTGCTCGCGCCACGTCACCGTGCCGGCTCAGCCTTCCTTCACGCCCATCAGGCCACCCGGACGGATGAGGAGGACGAAGATCATCAAGCCGTAGGCGGCCAGCTCGACCATGGCCGTGCCGTTGGGGACCATGAGCGAGACGAGGTTCTCGAGGACCGCCAGCATGAGCCCACCGATCAGCGCGCCCACATAATGGCCGCGTCCGCCGAGGATGACGATGGCGAAGGCCTGCAATGTGTAGACGACGCCGGTCTCGGGGTTGAATCCGAACTGGATGGACACGAGCGCCCCGCCCGCCACGGCCAGCGCCGCCGCGAGACCGGTCGTGATCAGGTAGATCCAGCGCACGTTGATGCCGCACACCATGGCGACCTCCGCGTTCAGGGCGGTCGCCCGGACCGCCTTGCCCAGGCGGGTCAGCTTCAGGAACAGGTAGACGCCGAGGGAGATCACCACCGCCATCGCGAAGCTGATCATCCGGTTCCGGCCGACCGCGATGGTGCTGGTGAGCTGGATCGTGCCGGGCGCGTACGGGATCGTCCGGAAGTCCGTGGTGAAGATCAGCTCCGCGGTGTAGATCATCGTGAGGCCGAGGCCGAAGGTGATCAGGAGCCCCGTCAGCTCGGGCGCGCCGACGGCGGCGTTCAGCAGCAGCTTCTGCACCGCCACGCCGAACAGGAACGCGACCGGCAGGGTGAGGACCAGCGACAGCAGCGGATCGACCCCCAGGTAGAAGAAGGACACCCACGTCAGGTAGGCGCCCATCATCACCATCTCGCCGTGGGCGGCGTTGATGATGCGCATCACCCCGAAGATCAGCGTGAGGCCCACGGCGAACATCGCATAGACCCCGCCCTGCATGACGCCGCTCACAACGACAGTGGCGAGGATGCCCAGCCACGCCTCGTCGGCGTGTACCGTGCCGGCCCAGCCGCCAACCAGGAAGGGCAGGGCGTAGGCGCACACGAGAAAGGCGCCGAGCAGGTACAGGCTGCGGACGTCGCTGCGCTCCATGGGTAAGGGCGGGGGTCAGGGCGGGGTCAGCGCGCGCGACTCCGGCCCGGTGCTACCGCTTGCTCCACTCTGGCATCGGCAGCTCGGCCTTCGTCTCCGCCCACTTCTCCGGCCACACCACGCGGCGCTGGCCCCTGAGGACCTGGAAGGTGATGCCCTCGTGGGCGTTCATGCCCTTGGCGTCCACCTTGTAGCGGCCGAAGACCGTCTGCACCTCGATCGTGGCCAGCGCCTCGCGCAGCTTCTCGCTGTCGAAGCCGCCCGCCTTCTTGACAGCGGCCTCGGTTACCTGCAAGGCGCCGTAGGCCGTGCCGGCGTGGTAGTTGGGCTTCTCGCCAAAGCGCTTCTCGTAGTTCGCGATATACTCCTCCATACCCGGGTGCTTGAGGATCTTGGGCAGCGGCTCCCACTGGCTGAAGCCGAGCACGTACTCGGCCGTCGCGCCGAGCTGCTCCGGGAAGTTCGGCAGCGCTGGGCCGATCGTGCTGCAGTACAGCTTGAAGTTCATGTTCTGCTCGTGCATCTGGCGGAGCTGGGCGGCCGAATCCGCGAAGTAGCTGTTGGAGAAGACCGCCTCAGCGCCGGCCGCCTTGATCTTCTGGAGCAGCGCGGTGAAGTCGGTCTGCTTCAGCGGATAGTTCTCCTCGATCACGATCTCGATGCCGAGCTGCTTGGCCCAGTCCTTGGCGCCCTTGCCGGCCTGGCGTGGGAAGAGGCTGTCCTCGCCGATGATGGCCGCCTTCTTCACGCCGATCTGCTTGGCGAGGTGCACCGCGCCCTTCTGGTAGTCCTCGGCGACGGCGACGATGTTGAAGATGTAACGCCGCCCCTTCTCCCAGATGGGGCTGGACGCCGCCCCATAGGCCACGAACGGCATCTTGTAGCGTTCGGTGACGTTGGTGACCGCCTCGGTGATGCCGCTCGAGTACGGACCCAGGATCAGGTCGACCTTGTCCTCGGTGATCAGCTTCTCGTAGAGCTTGATACTGGTCTGGGTGTCGGACTTGTCGTCGAGCAGGATGAGGCGGACCTTGTGACCCAGCAGGCCGCCGCGGGCGTTCACCTCGTCGACCCACATCTTGATCGAGTTGACCTGGCGACTCGCCGGCTCGGCGTAGCGCCCGGTCTGGGAGATCGCGCCGCCGATGAGCGCCTCGTTGTTCGGGCGGTGGTTAGCCCAGGCCGGGACGGCGCCGGCCAGGAGCAGCACCCCCAGCGCGCCCGCGAGAGTCCGGATCGGCGTCACGAACAGGCCTGCTAGGGGCGGTCGTGAGCGCATGAGCGTCGTTCCTCCCTTATGTTCTCGGACAGGACAGATCGGCCAGCGACAAGTGGCGGGCACTCTACTCCAATTGCGGGCTGTCAACAACAGGGGAAAGGGCCGCAGCGCATCCGCCTCGCTGCTAGACTGCTGCCTCGTGACTTCGGATCACCCAAGCGTCGGACGCGCACGGACGCTCGAGCATGCGGCCGGGCGGACCCGCCGGGAAGGCTTCTGGCTGGTCGCCGCGGCGGCGCTCTGCTGGAGCACTGGCGGCCTCGACACCCGCCGCGTCCAGGCGGGCTCAAAGTGGCGCCGGCTGCTTCGTGCTTTAGTAGCCGCCGCCCCCGCCTGCCGATCGGTCGCATAGGCCCAGAGCAGAGCGCCAAACCCCGCCGCTCTTCGCGCACTCCTCGGCCGGACTGAGAGTCCCGGTGGCTGTCGGCCCACACGCGGCGACCAACGACGCGATCCCCAGGAGTACGACAACAAGTTTCAGCATGGCCGTGGGCCTCCTTGTCACTTACATGCCGCTCCCACCGCCGGCACCCCCTGACTCGGGCGCGTTCGGCAGACCGGTCACGGTCACCACGATCCCGCCCCGTGCTGCACCTTGATCCCAGATCATCACCTGCGCTCGCGCGGGTACCACGAGGTAGCCCGTTACGACTCCAGCGGCGCTCGGCAGCTCGTAGACGACAAAGCCAGCCTTCAGGACGGCTGCGTAGTCATCGGGCTCCGCCATACCCTTACGGTTGACTCTGGGGAGGTCGAGCCTTACGGGGGCTGCTGTCGTCTCGAACAGCACGGCGTTGTACTGCCGGCTGCCGCTTGGGTCTTCGGAGACCGTCACGTTGTACTGCCCGCGGGGCACCTGATCGACCTGCCGAGGGCGGAGCAGCGCCTGCGGGGCACAGCTGAGGATCCCGACCAGACAGCCGGAGACGGCGAGCAGTTCCATGAGTCGACGTCGGAGCATCGCGATGTCGTCTCCTTCGATACCACAACCTGGCGGTATCTCCTTTGGTTCCCGCGCCTCTCAGGCCGAGGGCACGCCGCGTCTGCCACAGTGCTAGAGTGAAGCCAATTTACGCGGGTCGATCCCTTCTCAGGAAGTGGTCGAGGTGATTGGCGAAGAGCTGCCGGTCGCTCTGGTCGAACGGCGCCGGCCCGCCGAGGACAGCACCGGTCGAGCGCAGCTCCTGCATGAGGTTGCGCATGGCGAGGCGCTCACGGACATTGTCCTCCGAGTAGAGCTCTCCTCGCGGATCGAGCGCGTGCGCACCGCGCGCGATCACTTCGGCGGCCAGGGGTATGTCGGCCGTGATCACTAAGTCCCCGGGCTGGACTTCCTGCACGATGCGGTGGTCGGCCACGTCGAAGCCCCTCGCCACCCGGACGCTCCTGATGAAGGGTGACGGCGGGGTGCGGAGCGGCGCGTTCGCGACCAGCGTCGTCAGGACCTGCGCGCGCTCGGCGGCCCGGAACAGGATCTCCTTGATGACTTGCGGGCACGCATCCGCGTCTACCCAGATCTGCACTCAGCGCCTCTAGCCCCGCGGCTTCACCCACGTCTCCGACCACGCCAGGCACGCGCTCGAGCTCTGCCGGTCTCCCCGCGTCTCCGCCCACGGCGCGCCGGGAGCGAAACGGCCGCTCACTTCGATCTGAGCCGACTTCGCGGGGAAGAAGGTGCTGAAGACGCCGATGGGCCGGTTGTTCATCCCCGGCGCCATCGTGAGCACGAAGGGCTCGAGGCAGTCGTACCACGTGAGGCGGATGCGCTCGGTGGCCGAGGTCACGGTCTCGCCGGCGGTCGCGCGCGGGTCGCCCAAGCGAGAGAACTGCGCGCCGATCACGGGCAGGGCGGTGTCGGCGAAGGCGGGAAAGAGCAGCGACTCGATCGTGCGCTGAAGCCAACGTGTCACCGCGATATTGTCGCTGTAGACCTGCACGGCGCCGTTGGTGAGCGGCGATTGCATGAAGAGCGCATGACCAGCCCCCGCGGCGCACCAGAGCACGCGCCAGTGGCTCACGCGGGTCGACAGCGTCGTGCCGCCATCCAGGCTGAGCCGGATGAACGAGTTCTCGCCGGTCATGAGGACGCTGTTGGGATCGACGGGTGAGGCCATCACGCTTCTCCTTGTCGGTCGGGGGACTATTCGACGACGCGATCGGCGCGCAGCAGCAGCGACGGCGGAATGGTGAGCCCCAGCGTCCGGGCGGCTTTGAGGTTGATGACCAGCTCGAATCTGGTGGGCTCTTCTACGGGTAGGTCGCCTGGCCGGGCTCCATTCGCGATCTTGTCGACGTAGGCCCCGACATGGCGCGCGAGATCCGGCAGGCTCGGGCCAAACTCCATGAGGCCGCCCCCTCTGACCCCCTGCCCAACTTCGAAGATCGCAGGCAGCCGCGTACGGGTAACGAACTCGACGATCCGGGGCAAGTCGTTGCCCCGCATGGGTCCAAACAGCACGATGAGCCCGCCGGGCCGCTCCCGGCTCATTGCCGCAAACGCCCGGTCGAAGTCGTCGGAGCTTGACACGCGGACAGACTGCACGGTCACCCCACGACTCGGCGCTGCCATCTCGATCTGCTGAAAGCTGAGCATCATCCCTATCAAGTTCGAGTTCCAGAGCACCGCCACGCGCGAGAGCTTCGGCACTGCCTCCTGGAGCAGCTGCACGCGCTTGGCGCTGATCTCGGCGGCGTTCACGCTCACCCCGGTGATGTTGCCTCCAGGGCGCGCCAGACTGGCGACGATGCCGGCAGCCACCAGATCGGCGAAGCCGACCACCACGATCGGAATGGTCTGGGTGGCCTCCCGCGCGGCCAAGGTCGGCCCCGTACCCACGGTAACCAGGATATCGACCTTGAGCCGCACGAGCTCGGCGGCCAGCTCGGGGAGCCGCTCCGGATTTCCCTGGGCGCTTCGGAACTCGATCGTGACGTTGCGCCCCAGCTCGTACCCGCTCGCGCGGAGCCCGTCCACCAGTGCGCGATCAACGGGATTCGAAGCCGGCTCGAACGTCGGCCGAATACCGTAAAGCAGCCCGATGCGCAGAACCTTGCCTGGCGGAGGCGCGGGCGTCGCCGACGGCGGTGCCGTGACGATGGCAAGCAGCGCGGCCAGTACGAGTGCGAGCGGCCTGGTGGTCACAAGGTATCTCCTCCCGACAATGCGATGGAACACCGCGACCATATGCGACGAGACAGTCAACGTCAAGCGCGCCGCGGGCTCCCCGATCGCGGACCACACCAAAAGAAAATCGGACGCTCCCGATGCTCCGGGAGTCTGGCGCGCTGACGGGCGAGACTACTCACGCTGCGGCGCCAGCCGCGAGCGGCCGTAGGCGACGAAGGCCGAGAGGAGCCCCATCACCAGCGGGATCAGCGCCATCGCGACATCACCGCCCGCCAGCGTGATCCCTGTCGCACCCGTCATGATGATCACCAGCCCGGCGGCGGCCAGCGCTGTCAGGCCCGGCCGAATGCGAAGGAGACCGGGGAGGATCAGGCCGATAGCGCCGAGCACCTCGGCCACGCCGATGAATCGCACGAACGGGCCCGGCAGCGGCATCTGCTTCGTCAGCTCTTCGAGCGGCATGACCAACTTCATGCCACCGGTGAATAGAAAGAGGAGCGCGAGCAGCCCCTGAACGATCCACAGCGCGAGGTTCATGGCTACTGCTTCACCGCCACCTGCGCGCGCAGGCGCTCCTCTGCCTCCCTGAGCTCGGGAGTGAGGGCGGGACCGAAGTCCGACGCCTCGAACACCTGGCGAATCTCGATCTCGGCCTCCCCGGCGAGGGGATTGGGGCAGCGCTTGACCCATTCGATCGCCTCTTCCTTCGACTTCACCTGGAACAGCCAGAAGCCGGCGACCAGCTCCTTCGCCTCAGGGAAGGGCCCGTCGATCACGGTCCGCTTCCCTCCGGAGAACTTGACGCGCGCGCCCTTCGAGCTCGGGTGGAGCCCCTCGGCCGCGAGCAGCACGCCGGCTTTCACCAGCTCCTCGTTGTACTTCCCCATCTCGGTAAGGAGCTTCTCATCCGGGAGAAGGCCCGCCTCCGTGTTCTTGTCAGCTTTGACCAGCACCATGAATCGCATCGTAGTGTCTCCTTTCTCTCAGCGCTCAGTCGTCGATCGCCTGGTAGGCCGAGGTCCAGAAATCGAGACAGACATCCGGAGGACTGGGGGAAGTCCAGGCGTGCTGGGTCATCAGGATCCCGACCATCTCCTCCTTGGGGTCCGAACGCCACGACGTACCCAGGCCGCCGTCCCAGCCGAACTGTCCGGGAACCGCGGCCACGGCGTCACGCCGAGTGACCATGGACACGCCGAACCCCCAACCGTGGCTGTCAAAGTAGCCGGCGACCAACGCGGACACTGCCTTCTGCTCGGGTGTCAGCTGATCGGTCGTCATGGTCTCGACCGAAGGCCTGGACAGGATGCGCTCGCTGCCGTGTTTGCCCTTGCCGAGCATCATCTGACCGAAGGCCAGGTAGTCGTCGATGGTCGAAACCAGCCCCGCGCCGCCGGACGGGAATGCGGGCGGGCGGCTCCATTGGCCACCCTCGGCCTCGTCATAGAGCCCGAGCGCCCCGGTTTCGGGATTCGTCCAGTAGCTGGTCGCGAGCCGGTCCAGCTTGGTCGCGGGCACGCTGAAGCCCGTGTCCTTCATGCCGAGCGGCTCGAAGAGCCGTTCGCGCAAGAACGTCTCGAGCGCCTGGCCCGAGGCGCGCGCGATCAGCACGCCCAGCACGTCGGACCCCGTGTGGTACATCCACTTCTCGCCCGGCTGGTGCATCAGCGGCAGCGTCCCCAGGCGGCGGATCCACTCGTCCGGCGCAGGCGTCGTCGCCGGACTTGGCGGCCCCTGGCCGAGGAGCTGCTCGCTCATGGCCTTCTGGATCGGCGTCGCGTCTGTTGGGGCCATGACGATGCCGAAGCCCATGCGGAAGGTCAGCAGGTCGCGCACGGTGATCGGCCGGTGCGCGGGCACGGTGTCGTCGAGCGGTCCGTCGAACCGCTTCATGACCTTGCGGTCGGCCAGCTCGGGCAGCAGCCGATCAACCGGCTCGTCCAGCCGCAGCTTGCATTCCTCCACCAGGATCATCGTCGCCGCGGCCGTGATCGGCTTGGTCATCGAGGAGATGCGGAAGATCGTGTCGCGCCCGATCGGGTCGCGACCGCCGACCGCCTTCAGACCGATCGCATCGACGTGCACCTCGCCCCGCCGGCTGACCAGCGTGACAAGGCCGGGCACGCCACCGCGCTCGACATGGCCGGCCATGACGTCGTGCATGCGGCCGAGCCGCGCCTTGGACAGTCCTCCGGTGCTCATCAAGTGTTCCGGGGGTCTGTCAGCTCGTGCGGTTGAACTGCAGGAGCTGGACCATGTTGCCTTCGGGATCCTTCAAGGTGGCGATCCATAGGTTGCCGTAGTCCTTCGGATCCTCGACGAACTCCACCCCGGCGCCCTTCAATCGCTTCCAGTCCGCCGTGATGTCGTCGGTCATGAGGCCGACCATATGGCGCGCCGGGTCGGCATTGCGGCCGTGGACCTCGCTGTGGGTACCCAGCGCGAGCGCCGGCGTCCCGGCCTCGCCGAACACGACGAACGCCGGTGTTTCGAGCCTCACCGTCAGACCCAGGACCTCACGATAGAACGGCAGCAGCTTGTTCAGATCCTCGCTCCAGATCGTCGCACCGGACAGTCCCTTGATCATTGCTGTGACCCCTTTCGTAGACGAGCGAGCACTCCCCCTGGACACTCAGTGGGCCAGGCTCGGCCTCGGCAGCGCGGCCGGGAGCGACCGTGGCGGGCGGAAGGTGAACGCGATGGCCACGGCCCCGAGGCCGATCCCGAACGAGCCGATGTAGAGCCAGAAGTAGCTGCCGAACGAGTCGTAGAGCCACCCCCCGGCCCACGGCCCCAGCGCCATGCCCAGGGTGGACACGAAGGCGACCGCGCCGAACGCGGTGCCCATGATCCGCGCGCCGAAGTACTCGCGCACGAGGATCGCGTAGAGCGGCATCACGCCGCCGTAGGCGAAGCCGAACATCAGCGCGAGCGCGTAGAAGCTCGCGATCTCGCGGGTGAACACGTAGAGGCTCACGGCGACCGCCTGGATGGCGAGCCCCGCGAGCAGCGTGCGCTTCGCGCCGACGCGGTCGGCCACGAGCCCGCAGATGATCTTGCCGCCCAGCGAGGCGAGGCCCGCCACGCTGAGCACGGTGGTGGCGGCCATCGCAGTGACGCCGTGGTCGATCGCGTAGGTGACCATGTGGAAGATCGGACCCGAGTGTGCCGCGCAGCACGCGAAGTACGCGAGCGCGATGGCGGCGAACTGCGGCGTGCGCAGCGCCTGCGCCACCGTGAACTCACGGCCATCGGCACCGGACATCGCCGCGGCACCGGTGCCGCGGGGCGGCGCCGGCGGCTCGCGCACGAGCAATGCGGCGGGAATGATGAGGAGCAGTGCGAGCTCGCCGATCACGAACATGGCGGTGCGCCAGTCGTAGCTGGTGATCATCCAGCGCGCGAGGGGCCCCACTGTCGCCGAGCCGAGGCTGATCCCCGCCGACACAAGCGCGACGGCGAGACTGCGATGCCGGGTGAACCAGCGGGTGGTCGTCGCCGTCACCGGCACGTAGAAGCTGCCCGCGGCCACGCCGACCAGCACCCCGAAGAGGACCTGGAACTGAATGAGGGAGGTCGCCTGGCTCGCCGTCACCAGGCCGAGGCCGAGCAGGACGGCCCCGCAGAGCACGACCGGACGCGTGCCGATGCGGTCGGAGAGCGCCCCCCAGACGAACGTTCCGACACCCATGCAGAGCCAGTTGAGGAGCGCGGCCGTCGAGATGCCCGTCCGCGACCAGCCCATCGCTTCCGACATGGGCTGGAGGAAGATGCTGAGCGAGAGCATCGCTCCGAACCCGATGCAGGTCACGACGATCCCCGCGCCCACGATGACCCAGCCGTAGAAGAGCTTCACGAAGAGGTTCCTCCCTCACTGCATAGTCGAACGGAGCGGCTCGAGATCGACCTACCGGCGAAAAACACAGCGGGCACCTCCAATGCTCTGGAAGTGCCCGCTTTCCCTAACGACTGTGGACGACCTGAACTTTCTACGCGCCTGCGAACAGGTTCTTCTTGATGATGGCGTGGACGCCCCAGTTGCCGTCCACTACCTGCGTCACGCCGAAGTCCACGGCGACGGACATGAGCGAGATCGCTTCGTCCTCGCTCAAGCCCTTGGTCGTCATCAGGAAGTGCCGCATCTTCCGGAATGCATCGCGCATCGCCAGATCAATCGAGGATTTGCCGTAGATCTGGCTCTGCGCGTCGGGTCCGAGCTCTGCTAAGTAGTTCGCATAGCTGAACCCGTGCAGGACCCACTCGTCCTGGGTCTCCAGCAGCGGATAGTTGAGCCCCGCCAGCGCGGTCCCCGCCAGGCTGGCGCGCTTGTGCACGATGAGCTGGAAGGTGCCGGTGAGCGAGCACTCGATGGCGGTGCCGCAGAGCTCGGAGTCGCCCTGCGAGGCGTGGGAGTCTCCAGCAGAGAGTAACGCCCCTTTGACCGCAACCGGGTAGTACATCGTGGCGCCCTTGCCGATGCGCCAGTCGTCGATGTTGCCTCCCGTGTAGCTGGGCGGAATGGAGTCGACCATGTCGGCCTCGGCGGGCGCCAGGCCGAGCACGCCGAAGTGAGGCCGGATGGGCACGCGGATGTTCTTGAGCACGCCCTGGGTCTCCTGCACCGTGCGATGGTCGACAGGGACACCGGGGTAGTCGATGGTCTTGTGGACCACACCGAAGGGATCCGTCTGCGGCGTCCAGCGGAAGTTATAGACGGCCTTCGCCCAGTTCCGCTCGCCGCTCGCATCAACTTCGTAGATGGTGATCACCTCGCGCGGCTTGGGCTCTGTCAGGAGGTCCTTGTAATGGAAACCCCACCAGGCGGCGGCGTTGCTCCCGAAACTCTTGCCCTTGTACGAAGGATTGGCGCAGGGCCTCGGCTTCACGTCGATGATCCGGACCTCGAGGATGTCCCCAGGCTCCGCCTCGCGGACCGCGACCGGCCCCGTGCAGATGTGGACGCCAA
>DASYVT010000050.1 GCA_035936835.1 Candidatus Methylomirabilota bacterium
AGCTCGTCTACCGCACCGCCAAGATGGTGGAAGCGGGAGTGCCGGCGCAGCGCGAGTCGGCGGTGACCAAGCTCTTCGTGGCCGAGTCCGTGTGGAAGATCGTGGACCACGCCATGCAGGTGCTGGGGGGGATCGGCTACACCACGGACTTCCCCATCCAGGCCATCTTCCGCAACGCGCGGCTGCTCAGGATCGGCGCGGGATCGGACGAGATCATGAAGTTCTTGATCGCCCGAGAGATCCTCAAGGAAATAAAGGGGTGAGTGAGCTACTGGCCCCGTACGCCGCCGCCGGCGCGGGGACGGCCCCCGAGGTCGAGGCGGAGCACGGCGAAGAGGTCGCGCTGGCGCCGCCCTGGATCACCATCCTCCACAACTGCGACTGCCATACCTTCGAGGACGTGGTGAAGCAGCTGATCAAGGCCATCGGCTGCTCGGAGGAGCGGGCGTGGGAGTTCGCCTGGGAGATCCACAACACAGGCAAGGCCGTCGTCAAGGTCGGCCCCGAGACCGAGTGCGTCCGCGTCGGCAATATCCTGGCCGCCATCGGCCTGGTGGTCACCGTCACCCAGTCCTAAGCCCCCGTCCTCCGCGTTTCGTCGCCCGTCCTTCCCCTTTTTGTCGCAGCCGGGTGTGTCAGCGTACGAACAGGCGCCCTAGCGTCGTGAATTTCTGCGTTTACGCCGATCCCGACCGCTGGCACCGGCCTTGCTCTGTACAAAGGTCAGAAGGGCGCAACCGACATCGACGACAGCGAGGAGACGGCGCATGACGTGGGCACCCTGGTACATGAGGCAGGAGTTCTGGATGGTGGTGGGAACGCTCGTGGTGCCGTTCTTCCGGATCCTGCCGCTGAGCCGTGCGGCTTACGCTCGCGTCAACTCGCGCCGGGATCGCCCCTTCTAAACCCGCCGCTTTTACCCAGGGCCCCGGCGGACACCGGGTCGCCACGGCCTTCGCCCGTGGGACCGCTACGGTGTGACGGGCTCACCAATACCGACCGCCGGCAAGGCGGCGGCCGGCTTATTCGACCGTAAACGAGCGGCTGCTAGGACTGCTGGGCCGGGGGCCCGCTGACCAAGTTCCAGTCATCCACGCCGGGCACGTTGGGAGCCTCGGCTGAGGAGGTCGTGAGGGTACGTCCCTTGCTGGGCGAGAACCACACCCACTCCACCGCGCCCTGCCCGAGCGCCTCGGCGGCCTCGCCCATCTCCGGGCCCGACTCGCCGGTCTCCTTCCGCTCCGCCTTGCGTGCCTTCTTGGCCTCCTGCTTGGCCTTGCGCGCGTCTTCCTTCCGGCGCCGGTCGCCGCGGTACATCCCAGGACGTCCCGCCATCCGCTCCCCCTTAGGCTGCCTGCATCCTCAGGATCAGGTCCGCCGCCTACCGCCGATCATGATACCCGGGGCCTCGGCGTTACCGCCAACATTTCTGGGCGCCGACCTGCTTTCCATGTGGTCGCCTCGCCTTGCGGCTGCGGCTCCCCCTCCCACTACATGACAGGCCCGATGATCCAGGGGGCGAACTCCTCTTCGCCGACGCCGGAGAGCTCGCTCTTGGAGCGCTTGCCGGAGGCGACCGCCACGATCTCCTCGAAGATCTGCCGCCCGACTTCCGGGAGCGGCGTGCCCTCGAGGATGACGCCGCAATTGATGTCCATGTCCTCCTGCATGTGGCGGTACATGAGCGAGTTGGTCGCGAGCTTGATGGACGGCACGGGCTTGCAGCCGAAGACCGAGCCGCGGCCCGTGGTGAAACAGATCAGGTTACAGCCGCCCGCCACGAGCCCCGTGATGGACACCGGATCATGACCCGGCGTGTCCATGAACACGAAGCCGCGCGTGGTAATGGCCTCGCCGTAGAGGAAGACGTCCATCATGGGTGTAGTCCCGCCCTTGGAGACGCCGCCCAGGCTCTTCTCGAAGACCGTGGTGATACCGCCTGCCTTATTGCCCGGCGCGGGGTTGTTGTCCATGCGCTCGATGCCGCGGCAGTACCACTCCCACCACTTGTAGCGGTCGATGAGCTTTTTTGCGACGCCTTCGCTCACGGCGCGCCGGATGAGCAAATGCTCGGCGCCGTAGATCTCGGGCGTCTCCGCCAGCACGCCGGTGCCGCCGTAGCGAACCAGCTCATCCACCGCCCAGCCCAGCGCGGGGTTGGCGGTAATGCCGCTGTTGCCGTCGGAGCCGCCGCAATTGGTCGCCAGCGTGATCTCGGAGACCGGCTGCTTCGACCGCTGCGCCGCATTTGCCATGGGCAGGAGCTTGGCGACCTCGGCCGCGGCCTTCTCGACGGTCTTCTTGATGCCGCCCGCCTCCTGAATGTTGATGATCATCGGCTTCCGCTCCGGATGCCCGGGCGCCGCCATGCGCTGCTTGTCCACCATGACCGCGGCCTGGTTGACCTCGCAGCCGAGGCCGATCAGGATGTAGGCGGCGACGTTGGGGTGCTTGGCGTAGCCCGCCAGGACGCGCTGCAGGGCCATGTGGTCCTCGCCGAAAAGCTCGGTGCCGCAGCCCGACTTGTGCGTGACGGCGAGGACGCCGTCGATGTTCGGATAGTCCTTCGATACGTCGCGGAACTTGTCCTTGACGAACTGGCTGACGCTGGCCGAGCAGTTGACGCCGGAGATGATGGCGACGTAGTTACGCGTGCCGACGCGCCCATCCTCGCGCTTGTAGCCGTCGAAGTAGCGCATCTTGTCCGGCGTGTAGAAGTCCACCGGCCGCACGTCGGTGCCGATCTCGTACTCGCGGTGGAGGTCGCCCACCGCCAGGTTCTGGGTGTGGACGTGGTCGCCGACGGCAATGTCAACGGTCGCGAAGCCAATCACCTGCCCGTAACGGCGCACCTCTTCGCCTTGGCTACGCGCGCGCCGCGCCACCTTGTGCCCCGGGCGGATGTCCTGGCGGACCTCGATGCGCCCGCCCGCGTCCTCGAGGACGGTGCCGGTGGGGATTTCCTTCTTCGCGATGGCAACATCGTCCCCGGGGTTGAGCACGATGGCGACATCAGTGATCGCGACGGTTGCCATAGACGCCTCCTGTGGGCCTGCGGTATGCGGGTGAATCTACAGGCCGGGCGACGAATTTGCAAGGATGCGGGTAGACGGCAGCCTGCCATTGACGTCGGTCCCGCGCGCGTTCATAGTCTGTCTACGCATGGCCGCACCGCCCAAAACCCAGTACGCCAAGAGCGGGCGAGTCCACATCGCCTACCAGGTGCTCGGCGAGGGCCCGCTCGACCTGGTCTGGATACCCGGCTTTGTCTCGCACGTCGAGCTTGCCTGGGAGATGCCTGCCGCCGCGCGCTTCTTCCGTCACCTCGCCTCCTTCGGCCGGCTTATCCTGTTCGACAAGCGGGGCACAGGCCTCTCCGATGCGGTCCCGGTAGACCAGCTGCCGACGCTCGAGCAGCGGATGGACGACGTGCGCGCAGTGATGGACGCCGCGGGATCGGGGACCGCCGCACTGCTCGGCCTTTCGGAAGGCGGCCCCATGGGTCTGCTCTTCGCCGCGACGCATCCCCAGAGGACCCGCGCGCTCGTCATCATCAGCTCCTTCGCACGGATAGCCCGGGCGCCGGACTACGAGTTCGGCACCGACGCCGACGCGTTCGATCGGTATCTGGAGCGGTTGGACCGTGACTGGGGCACCGGCTTCGGGTTCCGCGCGCTCTTCCCCGGCCACGCTGGCGACGAGGCGATGCACCAGTGGTGGTCCCGATTTCAACGGTCCGCCGCGAGCCCGGGGGCGTCGGTGGCGCTCCAGCGGATGACGTTTGCCACGGACGTGCGTTCCGTTCTGCCGACGATCCGCGTTCCCACGCTCATTCTCCATCGAACGGGCGATCGCTTCGTGCCTGTCCAGCACGGCCGCTACATGGCCGAGCGCATTCCCGGCGCCCGTTACGTTGAATTGCCCGGAGACGACCACATCCCATCCCTCGGCGAGAGCGAGGCGATGCTCGGCGAAATACAGGAGTTCCTGACCGGCACCCGTGATCGCGTCGAGCCGGACCGGGTCCTCGCCACCGTGCTCTTCACCGACATCGTGGGCTCGACGGAGCGGGCCGCCCAGCTCGGCGACCAGCGCTGGCGCGAGCTGCTCGAAAGCTACTACGAGCTGGCGCGCCGCGAGCTCACGCGCTTCCGCGGGCGCGAGGTGGACACCGCCGGTGACGGCTTCTTCGCCGCCTTCGACGGACCCGCCCGCGCCATCCGCTGCGCCGAGGCGATCAGCAAAGGGGTTCGGCCCCTCGGCATCGAGATCCGCGCGGGGCTCCACACGGGCGAGTGCGAGGTCATCGGCGAGAAGGTCGGGGGCATCGCCGTCCACATCGGCGCCCGGGTCGCCTCGCTCGCGCGAGCAGGCGAGGTCCTCGTGTCCAACACCGTGAAGGACCTCGTCGCGGGCTCTGGCATCGGTTTCGAGGATCGGGGAACACAGACACTCAAGGGTGTCCCTGGCGAATGGCGCCTCTTCGCTGTCGCGCCTGCCAAGTGAGCTCCCTGCGCGTGCCCAGCATCGCCCTGCCATACTCCAAGGAGAAGCCATGAAGAAGAAGATCTCGAGCCCGCACGTGCCCGATCCGCCTCCCCAGACCTGGTCCAACTGCCTCGTCGTGGGCAACCAGGTATTCATCGCCGGGATGGTCGCCCGGGGGCCGGTGGGCCTCGTGGGCGGCGAGAGCATGTACGCCCAGGCGCAGGCCATCTTCACCAAGATCAAGCATCTGATGGAGGCGGCCGGCGGGGCCATGGACGACATCGTCAAGGTCGTGATCTTCGTGACGGACATCAAGCGGCGCGAGGAAGTGTGGAAGGCGCGCCGCGAGGCCTTCACCGGCGACTTCCCCGTCTCGACCCTCGTCGAGGTCCGGGCCCTGGCCGCGCCGGAGTTCCTCGTCGAGGTCGAAGCGATCGGCGTGCTGGGCGCTGGGAGGAAGTAACCGCCCCCTCACCCTGCCCTCTCCCCCGATGGGGGAGAGGGGAATAAGAAAGAAGGGCTTACCTAGAGCGGAGCTTGCGGGCCGCCTCGGCGCGCATCTGCTGCATCGCGCGCGTCTCCTGGTCGGAGTAGCGCTCGTCCTTCCAGGGGTCGGCGTGCATGTGGTAGCCGTTGACCTCCCAGAATCCGGGCGGGTTGACGTCGAGGAACTCGAGCCCTCGGAGCCACTTGGCGCTCTTCCAGAAGTAGAGCTTGGGCACGACGAGCCGCAGCGGCCCGCCGTGGTCGGGCTCGAGATCCTTGCCGTCGTGTTTGAGCGACAGCACGACGTCGTCGTCCACGAGGTCGTCGAGCGGCAGGTTCGTCGTGTAGTCGGGGTCGGCGTGGATCATGACGAACTTGGCCTCGGGCTTGAGGCGCACGCGCTTCATGATCTCGCGGATGTGGACGCCCTCGAAGCGGTTGTCGAGCCGCGACCAGCGCGTCACGCAGTGGATGTCGCAGTGGACCTCCGTGCGCGGGAGCGCGAGGAACTCGTCCCACGTCCACGTCACTTCGTCATCCACGAGGCCGAAGCAGCGGAAGGTCCAGGTCTTCGGGTTGAACTTCGGCGTCAGCCCATAGGTCAGCACCGGCCACTTGGTGGTCAATGACTGGCCTGGGGGAGTCCGCTTCGCCAGATCCTCTGAGTTCGCGCTCATGCGACTAGCATCCCACACCTACCCCGCGAAGCGGTAGCCCTGGCCGTGGACGGTCAGGATGTAGACGGGGCGCTCGGGGTCGTCCTCAAACTTCTGCCTGAGCCGGAGAATGTGGGTGTCCACGGTCCGTGTCGTCGGGAACTGCTCGTACCCCCAGACCTCGTCGAGCAGTCTGTCGCGCGTAATGATCTCGTCGCGGTGCTCGACCAGGTAGCGCAGCAGGTCGAACTCCTTGCGCGTGAGCCGCACCTCCTTGCCTGCCCGGAAGATCTGCCGGCCTCGCAGCCGGATCCGCACGTCCCCGAACGCGAACTCCTCGAACTTCTGCCTCGGCCCGGGACGCCGCAGCACCGCCCGGATCCTGGCCATGAGTTCGCGGAGACCGAAGGGCTTGGTGACGTAGTCGTCGGCGCCCAGCTCGAGCCCCTGCACGCGGTCGGCCTCCTCGCCCCGGGCCGTGAGCATGATCACCGGGATGTCGAGACCCTTCGCGCGGAGCTCGCGGCAGACATCCCAGCCGCTCATGCCGGGCATCATGATGTCGAGGAGGACGAGGTCGGGCGCCTCGGCTAACGCCAGGGCGAGCCCGCGCCGGCCGTCGGTCGCCGACAGCGTCTGGTAGCCCTCAAAGCGCAGGTTGTCCTCGAGCCCCCGCACCATCTCCGGCTCGTCGTCCACGATCAGGATCCGGGGCATGCTAGCGCTCTCCCGCGACAGGCAAGAAAAGGGTGAAGCGGCTGCCCTCGCCCGGGCGGCTCTCGACGCTCACGCGGCCCCCGTGGGCCTCCGCGATGTGCTTGACCAGCGCCAGGCCCACCCCGCTACCCCGGCTGCCTTGCGTCTCACTCCGTCCGATGCGATAGAACTTCTCGAAGATTCGCTCCATCTCGGCCGCCGGGATGCCGATGCCCTCGTCCGCGACCTCGATAGCCACCCGGTCGCCCTCGGCCCGGGCGGAGACGGCGAGCCGCCGGCGCTCGCCCGAGTACTTGATGGCGTTATCCACGAGGTTGCCCAGCGCCTGCTTGACGGCCGCGGGATCCATGGGCACATCAGGCAGGTCGGGCGCCACCACCACGTCCACCTTGAAGCCCCGCTGGGCCAGCGGGTAGCGGAACGCCTCCATCACGTCGTGGACCAGGGGCTCGACCGGGTGCGGGGCAATGTCGTAGCGCTGGCGCCCGCTCTCGATGCGCGAGAAGTCCAGCACGTTGTCGATGAGCCGCGTCAGCCTCTCGCTCTCCCGCGTGATGACGGCGTAGTACTCGCGCCGCGTCGCGTCGTCGGGGGCGCGCCCGAGCTCGAGCGTTTCGCCGAACATGCGGATCAGCGACAGCGGGGTCTTGAGATCGTGCGAGACGTTGGCGACGAAGTCGGACTTGAGCCTTGCCATCTCGGACTCGCGCCTGACCACGCGGTAGGTCGCGCCCAGCCCCACCGCGATCACGACCAGGAGCAGCGCGAAGGCCGCCGTGAAGAGCATCGCCTGCCGCCTGACGCCGCTGACCGGCGAAACGCCGTCGGGCTGGTAGAGGGCCACGCGCCAGGTGGGGAGCGCCTCGCCGAACGCCACGGTGAGGACGCGCTGCGCCCGGTCGATCGGGCGCGACGGGTACACCTGGTTGTCGGCGCGGTCCAGCACGGCGAGCACGCTCGGCCCCTCGAGGCCGCCCAGGGTCTTGGCCAGGACCTCGCGCTTGACCGCCTCTTCGCTGCGCCCCAGGGCGGCCAGAACGGGGACGCTGGAGGGCCCCGGCATGACGGCGGCCAGCACGACCTGGTCGTTTACGAGGAGGTGGCGGCGCCCGCCGCGCTCCCAGAACCCCTGCGGGATCTCGAGCAGAAGGCTGGGGTACGCATCGAGGCCGCCCGGCGGGTAGAGCACGCGGCCCTGGCGGTCGATCAGGCTGACGCGGTCGAAGAGGGGGTTCTTGCGGCTCCAGGCCTCGAGGGACTCGGCGCGGAAGATCGGCTCCATCAGGATGACCTGCAGGCTCGAGAGGCACTCCTCCTCGGTCTTGAGGATGGCCATCTCGACCTTCTCGGCGGCCATGGTGGCCATGTCGCGCGCCTGCTCGCGAAAGAGGAGCTCCGCCGAAGCCTGCCACTGGCGCAGCGAGACATAGCCGAGCACGGCCAGGACGGCGGTGGCGGCGATGACCGCCCCGAAGATGAGGAGGCGGGCCCGGTTCACTTCTCCGCGAGCAGCTTCCTGATCAGCGTTTCGGTCTCCTCGTAGTCGCCCTCGCCGATATGGGTGTAGCGGACGACACCCTTCCTGTCTACCACCACCAGGGCCGGCCAGTACTGGTTGCCGAAGCGGTTCCAGATACTGAACTCGTTGTCCTGGACCACCGGGTAGGCGACCTTGAGGTCCTTCGTCGCCTTGACCACCTTGTCGTACGGCCGCTCCCAGGTGAACTCGGGGGCGTGCACGCCGACGATGGTCAAGCCGTCTTTCTCGTACTTCCCGTGCCAGTCCCGCAACTGCGGGATCACGTTCTTGCAGTTGTATCAGCCGAAGGTCCAGAACTCCACGGCGACCACGCGCCCGCGCAGCTTCTCCATGCTGAGGGGCTCGCTGTTGATCCACGGCCCGCCCGTGATCTCGGGCGCGGGCTGACCGACCCGCGCCGTGAAGGCCTCGGGTCCGGGCGGCATCGCCAGGAACGCCAGCGCCGCTACGAGCCCCACCGCCGCCGTCCACGTCCAAAGTCTCTTCATGGCCATGAGCCTACCGCCTCCCGGGCGCTCGGGTGTCACGCCCCTGTCAATTCTACCCTCCGGGGCCCCGCCGGCGCCCCGGCATAGAGGTTGGATACCTCCCGGTAACCGCCTTATACTGATAGGTGGCGAGAGGGTGGGCATGGGCCCGCCCGGAACCACTGGCGCCATTGGGCAACACCCGAACAGGAAAGGCATTGGATGAGCGATGACAGGAAGTTGGCGATGTTCATGGATTTCGAGAACATCGTCCGGGGAGTGAAGGAAGCGCAGTACAAGCAGTTCGAGATCAAGCTGGTCCTGGAAAGGCTCGTCGAGAAGGGCAAGATCATGGTCAAGCGGGCGTACGCGGACTGGAACCGCTACGCCGAGTACAAGCGCCCCTTCCACGAGCACGCCATCGAGCTGATCGACGTCCCCCAGAGCCGCTACAGCGGCAAGAACTCGGCGGACATCCGCATGGTCGTGGACGCCATGGACCTGGCGTACGCCAAGCAGCACGTGGACAGCTTCGCGCTGGTCTCGGGCGACTCGGACTTCTCGCCGCTGGTCTCCAAGCTGCGGGAGAACGACCGCTACGTGATCGGGCTCGGGGTCAAGTCGTCCTCGTCGGAGCTGCTCGTCGGCAACTGCGACGAGTTCATCTTCTACGAGGACCTGATCCGCGAGTCCAAGAAGCCCACGACGCTCCGCGGGATGCCGGAGAAGAAGATGGAGGCGATGGCGCAGCTGATCGAGGCCATCCAGGCTCTCCAGCGCGAGAACAAGGACACGCTCTGGGGTTCCATGGTCAAGCAGACCATGCAGCGGAAGAACCCGGCCTTCAACGAGTCCTACTACGGCTACTCGACCTTCTCGAAGCTGCTGGAAGAGGCGGCGAAGCAGAAGATCGTGACGCTGGAGAAGGACGCGAAGAGCGGGACCTACATCATCACCTCGGTCGAGGAAGGCAGAGCCGCGTAGCGCGCGACACGGCCGGCCGGGCTGAGCCGGGAACGAAGTGTCCCCTGCTTAGCCCGGCGGTCTCTTGGTGATGACCACAACCTTGCCGCTGTCGCTCATGAACGCCGTGACGATCCAGCTCACAGCGCTGATCACGAGCGCGCCCAGCATGGCCGAGCCGAAGCCCGCCACGTGAAAGCCCTTGACCAACGAGGCCACCAGCCAGAAGCAAAGCCCGTTGAGCACCAGCAGGAAGAGCCCGAGCGTCACGAGCGTGATCGGCAGCGTCAGGATGAGCAGGACGGGCCGGACGAAGGCGTTGACGAGGCCGAGGAGCACGGCCGCGGCCAGCGCCGGGACGATCCCGTCCACGCTGATACCCGGCAGGATGGACGCGGCGAGCACAATCGCGAGCGCGTTGACCGCGACCCGCACGAGGAATCCCATCTGCGCCTCCGTTCGGTGAGCCGGCGAACCCGGAGCATCTCGGCGTATACTGCCATCTCGTCGTATACTTGTGGAACCGTGCGTCGATTCCATTATAGACCATTGTTCGTGGCGTCCCTGTGCGCGCCGCTCTTCTGGGGCGCGGCCTGCGCGGCCGAAACCCGCAGCGTGACCATCGACCCCGCGCTCGCACGCGGAGCCGCCGATGCGCCCGTCACCATCGTGGAGTTCGCCGACTACCAGTGACCCTACTGCAAGCGCGCCCAGCAGGTGCTGGGCCAGCTGCTGCAGGAGTTCAAGGGCAAGGTGCGTGTCGTCCACAAGGACTTCCCGCTGTCCTCCCACGCGGGCGCGCTCCCCGCGGCCGAGGCGGCGCGCTGCGCCGGCTCGCAGGGCGTCTTCTGGGAGTACCACGATCTCCTCTATCTCAGCGTGCCGGACTTCTCGCGCGACGACCTCATCCGCTACGCGGGCCGCCTCAACCTCGACCGCGACGCCTTCACCACCTGTATCGACACCCGCAGGCTCCGCAAAGACGTAGCGGCCGATGTGGCCGAGGGCCGCGCGATCGGTATTAGGGGAACGCCCACCTTCCTGGTCAACGGCACGCTGCTCGTCGGCGCCCAGCCCATCGAAGCCTTCCGCCAGGCAATCCGGGAGGCGCTGAAGGAAGCCGGCGCCAAGTAGCCGGATCCCAAGCAGCCGGATCCCAAGGGGTCAGATCGAGGACAGTCCGCATGACCACAGCTCCCGTCAGCCTGTTCGTCGACAGCGCCAACGTCCCGTGGGTCGAGCGGCGGCCCGGTGTCTTCTGGAAAACCCTCTGGGAGGACGCCGACGGCCGCCAGAAGGCCGTCCTCATTCGCTACACGCCCGGCTCCGTCATCGCGCGCCACCGCCACATCGGCGACGAGCAGATCTGGGTGCTCGAAGGCGAGGTCGCGGACGACACGGGCGTCTGCACTGCCGGGAACTACGCTCGACGGCCGCCAGGCTACGTGCACACGGTCACGAGCCCCGCTGGCGCGCTGGTGTTCGCGGTGATCTCAGGACCGACAGAGGCCGTCTAGCAGGCGGCTGAAAAAGGCCCATCTGCTTCGTTGGCGCCCTCGGCCGCACGCTCAACGTACAGGAAGTACGCCTCGCGTGCACCCTTCGGGCACCGCCTCGCATCTGGACCTTTTTGAGCCGCCTGCGGCATCACGCCTCCTCTACGCGCCCCAGGTCGAGCGCATCGGTCAGTGTCTTGAGCAGGCAGAAAAGGCTCGCGCGCACGGTCTCGTCGTAGTCGCCGGCCGCCGTCCCGCCCTCGTAGAACACCGAGAGGATGTAGGCCGGCAGGCTCGGATGCTCCCCGTGCTCGAGCGCCACGAGGAGTTCGGCGGGTCCAGTGCCTCCTTCGTGCTCGGCAAGCCACGCCTGGGTCTCGGCGTAGGCCCCCATGACGCGTTCTTCCGCGAGCAGCGGGAACGGACGGCCCAGGCTGGCCTCGAGGACCTTGAAAAGGAGGAATGCCAAGCCGAGGGCCGCTTTCTGGACGGCGGGATCCAACGCGCTCGTGACGGACTGGGAAAAAGCGGCGGCGTGGGGCTGGAGCTCGAGGAAGACCTGCGCCTCGCTCGCGACGCGGGCGGGGGCGTACGCGGTCATGCCGCGCCACACTTCGTCGACGAGCGCCCGATCGATGGCTCGCATCAGGAGGAATCCCCTTGCGGCTTCGTACGGTCTCCGGTAAGGTGAACAGTCGGGATTCTAGCACGCGCGGGCGCGCCGTCCGCGCGCTCTCCGCGTATGAGGCATTGATAATGAGGCATTGATGATGACCACAGAGCACTTCTGGCTGTCGGTGGGCTTCCTCGGTCAGGCGTTCTTCTCGAGCCGCTTTCTTGTCCAGTGGATCGCTTCCGAGCGCAAGAAAGAGAGCGTGGTCCCCGTCTCCTTCTGGTTCTTCTCGATCGGCGGCGGGACCACGCTCCTGATCTACGCGATCTACCGCCAGGACCCGGTGTTCATCCTGGGCCAGAGCGCGGGCCTCCTGGTCTACCTGCGCAACCTCTACCTCATCCGGCGCACGCAGCGCCGCCTCGCCCAGGCCGGCAGCTGACGTCCTCGGGCTGGAGAAAACATCCGATGGATCCGATCAAGTGGGCGGTGCCGCAGGCGCGGGAGATCCTGATGATCCCGGGTCCGACGGAGATCCCCTTCCCCGTCATCCAGGCCATGAACCAGCCGCCGGTGATCCAGTACGACCAGACCTTCGATGTGGACGTCCTGGAGCCGATCAACCTGGCGCTCAAGAAAGTGCTCCAGACGGAGCGGGGCGAGGTCATCACGATGCCGGGCTCCGGCAAGACCGCGCTCGAGTCGAGCGCGCTCTCGATGGTCGAGCCCGGCGACCGGGTTCTCGTGATCGTGACGGGCGTCTTCGGCCTGTTGATGGGCGCGGTCATGGGGCGCATCGGCGCCGAGGTAAGCGAGTTCAGCGCGGAGTGGGGCCAGCCGCTCGACCTCGTCAAGCTCGAGAAGGAGATCGACCGCGTCAAGCCCAAGATCGTCACGATGGTCCACAACGAGACCTCGACGGGCTCGACCTACCCGGCGGCCGAGGTCGGCAAGATCGTCAAGGGCCACGGCGCCCTGTACCTCCTCGACACCGTCTCTTCCCTCGCGGGCATCGACGTCCGCACCGACGCGTGGAGCGTGGACCTCAGCATGACGGGCTCGCAGAAGTGCCTCGCCGCGCCGCTCGGCATGGCGATCATCGGCGTCGCGCCTCCGGCCTGGGAAGCCATGGAGCGTCGCAAGCATAAGGCCTCCTCGTGGGTGTACGACCTCCTCCGCTGGCGGGACTCGTGGATCCCGGTCTCGCGCGGCGGGCGCGTGCCGGAAGGCGGCAAGCGGATGCAGCCCATCTCCATGCCGACCCAGATGACGCAGGCCCTGGGCGTCGCCGTCCGGCTCGTGCTCGAGGAAGGGCTCGAGGCCCGGTTCCGCCGCCATGCCGTGGCCGGCCGCGCCTTCCGCGCGGGCATCGAGGCCATGCGCCTCGAGATGTTCCCCGACACGTCCGTCCGGTCCGACACCGTCTCCTGCATCAAGACGCCGCCCGGCATCGAGCCCACGGCCATCGTCACGCGCATGCGCGAGACCTACGGCATTCTCATCGGCACCGGACTCGACAAGATGCGCACGACGACGTTGCGCGTCGGCCACATGGGCATCACCGCGAGCCCGCTCTACATCCTGCCGACGCTGTCGGCGCTCGAGATGACGCTCCGCGAGCTCGACTACAGGAGCGAGGCCGGCGCCGGCGTGGCCGCGGCGCAGACCATCTTCGCGGACGCCGCCGCGTGATCATCGTCCCGGACGACTTTCCCTCGGTCTTCGAGGGCACCCCCGCCCACGAGCGGGCGAAGAAGCTCGGCGACGTCTCCGTCTTCACCGAGCGCGGCGCCGATGCCGAGCAGGAGCTGATCCGGCGTATCGGCCGCGCGGAGGTCGCCATCAACATCCGGGCCCACGCGCGCTTCAGCGAGGCCGTCTTCACCGCCTGCCCAAGCCTCAAGATGGTCTCCGTCTGGGGCACGGGCACCGACAACATCGACCTCAACACGGCCGGCATGCGCGGGGTCACCGTGTGCAACACGCCGGGCGTGAATGCCTTCGCCGTGGCCGAGCACGCCCTGGCGCTGATGCTCGCGGTCGGGCGGAAGATCACCACGCTCGACGCCGAGATGCGCAAGGGCAAGTGGCCGCGCGAACTCTTGACCCAGCTGCTCGGCAAGACGCTCGGCGTCTTCGGCATGGGCTCGATCGGATCCCGCGTGGCGGCGCTCGGCAAGGCCATCGGCATGGACGTCCTGGGCTGGTCGGCGCTCGGCGAGGAGGCCCGCATCCGCAAAGCCGGGGCCACACCCGCCTCCAAGGAGGAGATCCTGGCCCGGGCGGACGTCATCAGCCTGCACGTGCGCTTGAGCCCGGAGACCCGCGGCTTCATCGGCCGGAAGGAGCTCGCGATGATGAAGGCCACGGCCATCCTCGTCAACACGGGGCGCGGCGTGCTCGTGGACCGCGACGCGCTCCTCGCCGCGCTCACGGAGCGCAGGATCATGGGCGCGGGCCTCGACGTCTTCCACCAGGAGCCGCTGGCGCCGGACGACCCGATCCTCTCGCTGCCGAATGTGGTCTGCTCCCCGCACAATGCCGGGCAGACCCCGGAGGTCATCCGTGACGGCCTCCTCCGCGCCGTCGAGAACGTGGAGCACTTCCTCCGGGGCAAGCCCCGGGACGTGGTCGTCGCGCCGGTTCGCTAGGGCGTTCGGCTACCCGCGAGCACCCGTTCGGTGGGATGATACCCGCCCTGGGACCCGCGTCGGGTCCCAGCGAGGGCAGGGCGACAGCCCAAAGGAGGCCCGGCATGGCCAAGATCCTCAAGTGCGGTGACGTGATGCCCGGCTGCAGCTTCGTCATGGAGGGGAAGGACGTGGCAGAAGTGATGGCCAAGGGCGCCGAGCACGCCAAGACCGCTCACGGAATCACCACCATTCCCCCGGACGTCGCGGCCAAGGTTCAAGCCGCGATCAAAGACAAGTAGAGCGCCACCCCTCACCCTACCCTCTCCCCGCCATGGAGGGGAGAGGGATCCGGAAGCTGCTAGAGCATCGAGCGGATGGCCGCCATGATGTCGTCGCGCGAAGGAATCGTGGCGAGCTCAAGCTTGTCGTTGTAGGGCATCGGCACGTTGCGCGCCCCGAGCCGCGCGATGGGCGCGTCCAGCAGGTCCAGCCCCTTCTCGCTGACCATGGCCGCGATTTCGGCG
>DASYVT010000051.1 GCA_035936835.1 Candidatus Methylomirabilota bacterium
TGGTGTTGGTTCACTAGCTGGTCCACACCACTCCAGCTACTCTCGATTCGTGCCTTCCGCGCTACCTCCGACGCGCCTTGCCTGGCCGGGCGATCTGCCCAGTGAACGGGCGGCTTGCGGCATGGGCTTTGTCGCCACGCCCGAGCTCGGCCACCAGGCCGTAGCCCTCGGCGTCCAGGCCCTCGCCCGGCTGTCCCACCGCGGCGGGCTCGACGCTGACGGCAAGAGCGGGGATGGCGCCGGGCTCCTGATCCAGGTCCCGCACCGCCTTCTGGGCGGCGATTTTGCTGTCGCGGCCCTCTTCTCGTGGGACGAACGGGCCAAGGACGTGGTCGCCGAATCCGTCACCGCGGGCGGGATGCGGCTGCTCGAGTGGCGCAGGGTGCCGGTCGATGTGGAGAGCCTCGGCGAGCGCGCGCAGGCGACGATGCCCGCGATCTGGCACGGCCTCATCGCCCGCCTGGACATCGACCCGGACAAATTTGAGCGGCGCCTCTACGTGGCCCGCCGCCGCGCGGAAAAGCGCGCCGACGCGGAAGGCATTCGCATGTACCTGCCCTCGCTCTCCAGCCGCACCCTTGTCTACAAGGGACTCATGGCCGGCACGCGGCTGGCCGACTTCTACCTCGACCTGAGAGACCCGACGTGCGAGAGCCGGCTCTCCGTCTTCCACCAGCGGTACTCGACCAACACCATGCCCGACTGGCGCAACGCCCAGCCCTTCCGGATGCTCGCGCACAACGGCGAGATCAACACCATCACCGGCAACCGCGCGTGGATGCGAGCGCGAGAGGCCGAGCTTGAGCCGGAGCTGCGCGGAGTCATCTGGCCCGAGGGTTCCGACTCCGCATCGCTCGACAACGCTCTCGAGCTCCTCGTCAACCGCGGCTGGGAGGTTTCGGAAGCGCTGATGAGCCTTGTCCCCAACGCCTGGGAAGGGCGCGGCGACCTCGCCTCGTCGGTGCGCGATTTCTATCGCTACCAGTCGATCCGGTTCGAGCCGTGGGATGGACCGGCGGCGCTCGCGTTCAGCGACGGCGTCGTGGTCGGGGCGGCGCTCGACCGCAACGGCCTGCGGCCCCTTCGCTGGCAGCGCACGAAGGACGGCCTGGTGGCGGCTGCGTCAGAAGCCGGCGTCGTCACGATGGCGCCGGCGTCGGTCGTCGAACGAGGGCGGCTCGGTCCAGGCCAGATGTTGCTGGTCGACACCCGCGACAACTCGCTACTCCGCGACGCGGATGCCAAGGAGCGCGCTGCCTCTCGTCACGACTACGGATTGCTCGCCGACCGCGTCCTCGTCCCGGTCGAGCGACACCACAAAGACCTCGACCCGCTCGAAGACATCGCGGCGCACCATCGCCTGCACGGCTGGGGCGCGGAGGACTTGAAGTTCGTCATCGAGGCGATGGCGGCAACCGGCGCCGAGCCGGTTTACTCGATGGGCGACGACATTCCCATCGCGTCACTTGGGCGGACGCCGCGCCGCGTCTACGGCTACCTGCGCCAGCGTTTCGCGCAGGTCACCAACCCGGCCATCGACCCGCTGCGCGAGAAGGCGGTCATGTCGCTGCGCGTGCTGCTCGGCCCTCGGCGCGGCACTCTGGAACCAGAAGGCGGTGTTGACCGCGAACTTCGCCGCCAGCACCATCCCGCAGTGCCGGTGAACACCATTCAG
>DASYVT010000052.1 GCA_035936835.1 Candidatus Methylomirabilota bacterium
AGCTCGTCGGCAAGGGTCTGGAACAGCTCACGCAGGTCGTTCCGGGGGTCAGTCGGGTCGCTGGCCTCTGGCAGCCAGGTGGCCTCCCCGAACGCACGGAAAAGGACATGCTGAAGGGAGCAGAAGTCGCGGCGCGGACGCTGGGGGTGCGGCTTCAATTCGTTGAGGCGCGAGGTCCCGCGGATTTCGACAGGGCCTTCTCGGACATGACCAGGGCGCGCGCGGGTGCTCTGACTGTATTGGGAAGCAACATGTTCAGCAATGAGCGCAGACGCCTCGTGGACCTGGCGGCCAAGAACCGGCTGCCGGCAGTGTACGCATCGAGGGACTATGTCGATGCCGGGGGCCTTATGGCCTACGGACCGAACTTTGCTGATTTGTATCGGCGCGCCGCTACCTACGTGGACAAGATTCTCAAAGGCGCCAAGCCCGGCGACCTGCCCGTCGAGCAGCCAACGAAGTTCGAGCTGGTCATCAATATGAAGACCGCCAAGGCCGTCGGCCTGACAATACCGCAGTCGCTGCTGGGGCGGGCGGACCATGTCGTCGAGAGATGAACACAGAAAGTCTGGGCTACCTCTTGTCCTACCCGCCGGCGCGCGCAAACTCCGCTGGATCGCCCGACACCGTCGTCCGCTGCATGAGGCGCTTGTGGCGGGTGGTGTCGAAGGGCGTGGCGCGGTGGAGGACGCAGCGGTTGTCCCAGATGACCAGGTCGCCTTCCTGCCACTCGTGGCGGTAGCGGAACTCGGGCTGGGTGACGTGCTCCAGCAGCTCCTTCAGGAGCGCGCGGCCATCCTCCACTGACATGCCTGCGATGTGGGAGGCGTGCGCGCCGAGGAAGAGGGCCTTGCGCCCGTTCACCGGGTTCGTCCGGACCACCGGGTGACGAACCGGCGGATACTCGGCGCGCTCCTTCTCGGTGAAGAAGCCGGGCCGGATCTGATCGCGTGACCAGGAGAAATCGTGGACGGCGATGGCCGTCTCGACCCGCCGCTTCAGCTCGTCGGGCAGCGACGGGTAGGCGGAGCGCGTGCTGGCGAACTCCGTGGCGCCGCCCTCCGGGGGGATGATCCGGGCGGAGAGCAGGGAGCAGAGCGACGGGACCTCTTTAAAGGAGCTGTCGCTGTGCCAGAGCATGTTGGCGAGCTGGTAGACCATGCGCCGGTCGTCGGGCGGAATGACCTCGCCCGTCTTGATGTCGAGGTTCGACTGGCGCGCGAAGGGCGTCCCAGCCGCCGGGTTGATGCTGCGGGTGACTTCGAGCGAGCCGAAGCGCCGGCTGAAGGCGGTCTGCGTGTCGTCGTCGAGCGGCTGTCCGCGGAAGACGAGAACCGAGTGCTCGTCGAGGGCGGCGCGGACTTCCTTCCAGGCCGGTTCCCCCAGCGGCCGGGTGATGTCGACGCCGTCGACCTGGGCGGCGAAGTGCGGGGTAAGCCGGGTTGTTACCATACGAGCTCGCGGGCGACGCCGCGCATGTCCATCTCGAACTCAAGTCCCTGGATGGGCGGGCGGCTGGGGAACCAGTGGACCCCGTGGATGGCGGCGGGGCCCGCCGGACGGAGGATCTCGTCGAGGAGGAAGCCGTAGATGGGCTGGGCCGCGTAGACGTCGATCGCCGTCACGCGGCTCCAATCGCCGCCGAGCGCGCGCAGGCGGTCCTGCATGACGCCCATCACGAACCGCGCCTTCTCGCGCATGGCATCCGGTGACGTGTCCCCGTGGCGCACGATACCGTCGGGCCCCTTCGCGCGATCCCGCATCTCGCCCGCGCCCGCCACGATGAAGGTCGGCGACGGAGTGGCTCCGGGCGTCGTGTAG
>DASYVT010000053.1 GCA_035936835.1 Candidatus Methylomirabilota bacterium
GGCGCCGCTCATGGGGTGGCGCTTCGTCCTCGTGCGCGTCATCCCGAGCCTGGCCTTCCCGGTGATCGCGGGCTGGCTGGTCAAGCTCTACTACCACGAGTAAGCGCGTGGCCTTCGACGACCTCCGCGAGTTCGTCGCCCACCTCGAGAAGACCGGGCACCTCAAGCGCGTGCGCGCCCGTGTCTCCCGCGACCTCGAGATCGCCGAGATCACGGACCGGGTCTCGAAGGGTCCGGCTACGCTGAACCAGGCCCTGCTGTTCGAGAGCGTCGAGGGCTTCGACAGCCCTGTGCTCATCAACGCATTCGGCTCGCCGGACCGCATGGCGGCGGCGCTCGGCGTCGAGCACCTCAATGAGCTGTCGGCGCGCGTCGTGAAGCTCCTCGACATGAAGATGCCGGGCACGCTCGTCGACAAGCTCAAGAAGCTCGGCGACCTCTTCGACGTCGCGAAAGCCGGCCCCAAGCGCGTGCGCTCCGCTGCGTGCCAGGAGGTCGTCGAGACGGACCGGCCGAGCCTGGCGACCCTGCCCGTGTTGCGCTGCTGGCCGGGGGACGCGGGGCGCTTCATCACGCTTCCGATGGTCTTCACGAAGGATCCGGTGACCGGCGCGCGCAACGTGGGCATGTACCGGCTCCAGGTGTTCGACGATCGCACGCTGGGCATGCACTGGCAGATCCACAAGGGCTCGGCCGAGCACCAGCGGCTCGCGGAGGAGCGGCGCAAGCCGATGGACGTCGCCATCGCCCTGGGCGGCGACCCCGCCTCGATCTACTCCGCCTCGGCGCCCCTGCCTCCGGGCATAGACGAAATGGTCTTCGCGGGGTGGCTGCGCGGATCCGGCGTCCCCATGGTGCAGGCCAAGACGGTGGACCTCGAGGTGCCCGCCGAAGCTGAGATCATCCTCGAGGGCACCGTGGATCCTGCCGAGCGCAGGCTCGAAGGGCCCTTCGGCGACCACACGGGCTACTACTCGCTGGCGCGGGACTACCCGGTCTTCCACTTGAAGGCCGTCACGCGCCGCAAGCAGCCGATCTATCCCACGACGATCGTGGGCCGGCCGCCGCAGGAGGACTACTGGCTCGGCAAAGCGACCGAGCGCATCTTCCTGCCCATCATCCGGCTGATGCTGCCCGAGGTCGTGGACATGAACATGCCCGCGGAGGGCGTCTTTCACAACCTCGTCATCGTCTCGATCAAGAAGCGCTATCCCGGCCAGGCGCGCAAGGTCATGTACGCCCTCTGGGGGCTCGGGCTCATGATGCTGGCCAAGAACATCCTCGTCGTCTCCGACCACGTGGACGTCCAGAACCTCTCCGAAGTCGCCTGGCGCGCCACGGGCAACGTGGACGCCAAGCGCGACATCGTCATCGTGGACGGGCCGATGGACGACCTCGACCACGCTGCGCTCCGCCACCGTTTCGGCGGCAAGATGGGCATCGACGCGACGGAGAAGACCGCGGATGACGGCATCAGCCAACCGTGGCCCGAGGAGATCGTGATGAGCGAGGAGATGCGCTCGCTCGTGACGAAGCGCTGGCAAGAATACGGCCTGTAGTGCCCAGCACGTTTCGCAACTTCCTGGACGCGATCAAGTTCGAACACACCGTCTTCGCCCTGCCCTTCGCCTACGTGGCGATGGTCCTGGCGGCGGACGGCTGGCCGGCTTGGCGGGTCGTCGTCTGGGTGACGCTCGCCATGACGGGGGCGCGGACGCTCGCGATGAGCGTCAACCGTCTGGCCGACCGGCTGATCGACGCGGCCAATCCGCGCACCGCAAAGCGCCACCTGCCCACGGGGCTCCTGGCGCCCTGGCACATGCTGCTGGCGGCCGTCGCCTCCGGCGCGCTCCTCGCCCTCTCCGGGTGGATGCTCAACCCGCTCTGCCTCAAGCTGGCGCCCTGGGCCGCCCTCTTCCTGATCGGCTACTCCTACACCAAGCGCTTTACCTGGACGAGCCACTGGATCCTCGGCTTCACCGACGGCATCGCGGCCGCGGGAGGCTGGATCGCCGTGAGCGGGGTGTTCGCTCCGCCCACGTTCGTGCTCTGGTTCGCGCTGACAGTCTGGATCGCCGGCTTCGACCTGATCTACGCCTGCCAGGACGTGGACTTCGACAGGCGTGCCGGGCTCCATTCCTTCCCCGCGCGCTTCGGTATCGCCCCCACGCTTCACGCCGCCAAGGTCTGCCATGTGCTGACGGTCGTCGCCTTCGGCGCGCTCGGCTGGACGATGGGGCTCGGCTGGCTCTACTGGGCGGGCGTGGTCATCGTGGCGGGCCTGTTCGTCTACGAGCATTCGCTGGTCTCGCCCACGGATCTCTCGCGGCTCGACGTCGCCTTCTTCAACGTCAACGGGTATATCGCGCTGATCCTCTTCGCCGCCGTCCTGGGCGGGAGGCTCGTCTGAGCGCGGGACTCGGCGAGGGCCCGGGCAAGGCGCGCTTCGTCAGCGAGATGTTCTCGCGCATCGCCGGACGCTACGACCTGATGAACGGCCTGATGACCTTCGGCATGCACCACGCGTGGCGGCGGGCAGCCGCGCGCGAGACCATCGCCTCCCCCGAGGGGCCGGGACTGGACCTGGCGACGGGCACGGGCGACCTGGCGCTCGAGCTGGGCCGGATCCATCCTCGCCGGACCATCGTGGGCGCGGACTTCGCCCACGGGATGCTGACGATCGCCGAGGAGAAGCGCCGCGCGGAGGACACGGGTGGCCGCATCCGGCTGGTCGAGGCCGACGCGCTCTCCCTGCCCTTCGAGGCGCGCACCTTCGCGTTCGTGACCTCGGCCTTCCTCCTGCGGAACCTCGCCGATCTCCGGCAAGGGCTCGCGGAGATGCGCCGCGTCTCGCGCCCCGGCGGCCGCGTCGTCGCGCTCGAGATCACGCAGGCCGACCTGCCCGGCTGGGCCCCCCTCTTCCGCGCCTACTTCCATCACGTGGTCCCGCGCGTGGGCGCGCTCGTGGGCGGCGACCGCGAGGCCTACACCTATCTCCCGCAGTCGGTGGACCGCTTCCTCACGCCGGCCGCGCTCTCCGCGCTCTTGGAGGAGATCGGCTTGCGCGGCGTCAAGTACCGCCGCCTCGGCCTCAGCACCATCGCCATCCACACGGGCATCGCGTAGGGCCGCTATGGGCGCCTCCTACTCCTTGATCACCTGGCCATACGCTGGCTTCATCGTGAGACCGGTGCCGTCAGTGAAAATCTGCTTGACCTCGAGGAAGTCGTTCAGCCCGTGGTAGCCAAGCTCTCGCCCCATGCCACTCTGCTTGTACCCTCCCCAGATGCCCTCGACCGGCTGGGCGTAGTTGTCCCAGATCCAGATCGTCCCGGCGCGAATTCGACGGGCCACCCGCATCGCGCGCGGGTAGTCGGCGCTCCAGACCCCGGCCACCAACCCGAACTCCACCGCGTTTGCCAGGTCCACCGCCTCGCTTTCATCCCTAAAGGTGGTCACCGTCACCACCGGGCCAAAAATCTCCTCCTGGCCGAGCTTGGACGCGTTATCGACCCGGTCGAAAATGGTGGGCTCGACGTAATAGCCGTGGTCGTAGCCGTCACCGGAGAGCTTGTGGCCGCCGGTGACCAGATCGAATCCCGCGTCCAGTCCGAGCTTGATGTAACCCTGGACCACGCGCTCCTGGCTGCCGGAGATCAGCGGCCCCATGTCGGTGGACTGTCTGGATGGATGCCCGACTTCGATCTTCCGGGTCAGCTCCACTACGCGGGCAAGGAGCCGGTCGTGGATCCCCTCCTGGACGAGCAGCCGGGTCGTGGCGCCGCAGGCCTGGCCTGCATTGCGGAACATGCCGAAGACGGCGGCGCGGGCGGCAGCATCCACATCGGCGTCATCGAAGATCAGGTAAGGGGCTTTGCCCCCCAGTTCCAGGCTGATCCGCTTGACCTCGGTTGCCGCCTGGGCCGCGATCGCCTTGCCGGTGCCTGTCTCGCCGGTGAATGAGATCTTGTCCACCTTCTTGCTGCTGATGATCTCCGAGCCGACGACCTGCCCGGGCCCCGGGACCAGGTTGAGCACACCCTTGGGTAGCCCGGTCTGGAGCATCAGCTTTACCAATTCGTAGCCGGCCGCCGGAGTATAGCTGGCCGGCTTGATCACGACGGTGCAGCCGGCGGCAAGGGCTGGGGCCACTTTCCGAGCGGTCTGAGTCAAAGGGAAGTTCCAGGGGGTTACCAACGCCACCACGCCCACCGGTTCCTTGACCACGTTGATCATGGAGCCGCTGGGCAGGGTGAAACTTTCGCCGTAGATCTTGCCCGCCAACCCGGCATAGAACTCGAAGATGTCGGCCGCGGCCGCGACGTGGGGCACCGCCTGCCGTATCGGCATGCCCACTTCCAGGCTCACCACCCGGGCCAGCCGGTCAGCGTTGTCGCGGATCAGGCGAGCCGTGCGAAACAACGCTTGCTCTCTGAGCTTGTAGTTGTAAATCCAGTTGCCGACATTGCTGTCGAAGGCGACGCGGGCGGCGTCAATGGCAGCGCGCGCGTCCTCCGGCGTCCCCTGCTCGGCGATGGTGGCTAGCTGGCGGATGTCGGCTGGGTTCTCTCTCTTGAATTGCTGGCCGTTCGCGGCCTTGCCCTCCTCACCGTTAATGACCAGAGGACAGTACAGTGGCAACTGGATTGAGCCATCGTCTGCGGCCATGGGTCGCTCCTTGAGTCAGTCGTGCTCTGGGCCTTCGCGCGAGTCTTTCAGCCTTGTCGCAGGGGGGATGGATTCCCCTCCCGTCTCGCGCCGATCCTGCCAGAGCGCGTCGGAGAGGTCAAACCGGAGCCTCCCCGCCTCGGGGTGGGACTCTGCCCCTGAAGGCCGCAGCTTGACTGCCCCGCGCTCGCCGGCGCAAGATCGCAGTTGATGACTGGCCCGGCTGGGGGATCATTGATGCGGTCCGCGTGGCTCTCGCGGGCCCCCGCCGGCGCCGGCCCAGTCCGATAAAAGCCTTTATGTCGACTACGCTCCAGCCAGACAGGGACAAGGAGATCCGCGGCCAGCTCGTGTCGCACCTCGAGAGCGGACACAACCATATGTCGTTCGCCGAGGCGCTCAAGGGGTTGCCGGCACCCGCGATCAACTCCCGCCTTCCGAGAGTGCCCTACGCCATCTGGCATCTCGTCGAGCACATCCGCCTCACGCAACGGGACATGCTCGACTACATGACGAGCGCATCCTACCAGGAGCCTCCCTTCCCGGAAGGCTACTGGCCGCGGAAGAGCGCGCGGGCGACGCCCGCCCAGTGGCGCCAGTCTCTCGCCGGTTTCCAGCAGGACCTGGGCGCCGTCATCGAGCTCGCCCGCGATCCCGCACGCGATCTCTTCGCCTTCGTGCCCAACAGCGCCGGCACACACACCTTCTATCGGTGCTGCCTGGTCATCGCCGATCACAATTCCTACCACGTCGGAGAGCTGGGGATCTGGCGCCAGGCGGCCGGGCTCTGGCCGAAGGGCAGGAAAGCCTAGCGCGAGCCCGTTCGGCCTGGGGGATCAATGATGCGGTACGCGTGGCTCTCTGGGGCTCCCGCCGGCGCCGGCCCAGTCCGATAATGGCCTTTACGTCGCCTACGCCCTGCGCGCGCCCGGCCGGATCGGGTCCAGGAATTCGAACTCCATCTTCGCGTGGAGCCCAGCGTGCACGATGTGGCGGCTGTGGCGAGGGCGCAGCGCCTGGTTGCCGAGCAGCGTCGGGTGCGCGATTGGCCCGCCGAAGGGCGAGTCTTCGACGAACCAGGGAGAGCGATCGTCCACGGCGAACGCGTAGGTCTCGACGTCCTCGGGCGTGACGAGGTGCTCGTCCGAGACGAACTCCTCGCCCACCTCGAGGGCCTCGAACAATGGCACTCGCCGCGCCTTTGTGGTATTGAGGTCGCCACCCATGCAACGAAGCGTTGATCGCATCCTGACGACCCACACGGGCAGCCTGCCCCGGCCCCACGACCTGACCCAGACCATGTTCGCGAGGGAGGAAGGCGTCCCCGTCGATCCCGCCGCCCTGGCCGCGAGGATCCGATCGGCCGTGGCCGAGGTGGTGCGCAAGCAGGCCGAGGTGGGCCTCGATGTGATCAACGATGGCGAGTTCAGCAAGCCGAGCTACGCGACGTACGTCAAGGACCGCCTTGCGGGCTTCGGAGGGGCGAGTCATCCTCTCCAGTACCGCGACCTCGTGGACTTCCCCGGCATGGCTCGTCGGGTGTTCGGGGACCCGGGCCGCGCGCGACGCAAGACACCGGCGTGCACGGAACCGGTCGCCCTTCGTGACGCCGACGCGGCCCGCGCCGATGTCGCCAACCTCCAGGCCGCCCTCGCGCAGGTCAAGGCGCGGGAGGCGTTCCTGACCGCCGCCTCTCCGGGCGTGATCTCCCTGTTTTTCCGGAACGACCACTACCCGAGCCACGAGACCTATCTCTTCGCCATCGCCGAGGCGATGAAGCACGAGTACGAGACGGTCGCGGGGGCCGGGCTCGTTCTCCAGGTCGATTGCCCCGATCTGGCGATGGGGCGTCACATCCAGTTCGCCGACCTGAGCGTCGAGGAGTTCCGAGGGATGGCCCGGTTGCACCTCGAAGCCCTCGACTACGCGCTGGCGGGGGTGCCTCCGGAGCAGTCGCGGATCCACCTCTGCTGGGGAAACTATGAAGGCCCACATCACTACGACGTACCCCTGGCCGAGATCATCGACCTCGTGTTCGCGGCCCGGCCCGCCGCCGTCTCCTTCGAGGCCGCCAACCCGCGCCACGCCCACGAGTGGCGCGTCTTCGAGAGTGTGAAGGTGCCGGGCGGCAAGGTCATCGTCCCGGGGGTCATCGACTCGACCACGAACTTCATCGAGCACCCCGCGTTGATCGCCGAGCGCATCGGCCGCTATGCCCGGCTGGTCGGCCGCGAGAACGTCATCGCCGGATCGGACTGCGGATTCGGCACCTGGGTCGGCCAGGCGGCCGTGGACCCGGACATCGTCTGGGCCAAGCTCGGGAGCCTTGCCGAGGGAGCGCGGCTGGCCTCGCGGGAGCTCTGGTAGCGTGATCGTCCGCGACTGCTCGCGACATAGCGCGGGCGCCTCTCCCGGCCCCCGCCGGCGCCGGCGACCGCCTGGACACCTTGGGCGACCCTCGCTGGAAGGCCGCCGCCTGCCAGCGATACGTGTACACGAGCTCGGATGAGTACTTCAACGAGTGCGGGCTAACCTGAGGAGGCCCTCATGGACTACGGCGTCGTGATGTTCCCCACCGAGTACGCGATTGCCCCAGACGAGCTGGCCCGCGCACTCGAGGAGCGCGGGTTCGAGTCGGTGTGGTTCCCAGAGCACACGCACATCCCCGCGAGACGGCGGAGCGCCTGGCCGGGCGGGGGCGACCTCCCGAGGGATTACTGGTCGTCCTACGACCCCTTCGTCGCGCTGATGGCCGCGGCCGCGGCGACCAGGCGCCTGAAGCTCGGCACCGGCATCTGCCTCGTCGTCGAGCGGGACCCGATCACCACGGCCAAGGAGGTAGCCACCCTCGACCGGCTGTCGCACGGCCGCGTCCTCTTCGGCATCGGCGGCGGCTGGAACGCCGAGGAGATGGAGAACCACGGCGCCGAGTGGAAGACGCGCTGGCGGTTGCTCCGCGAGCGCGTGCTCGCCATGAAGGAGATCTGGACCAAGCCCGAGGCCGAGTTCCACGGCCAGTTCGTCCGCTTCGACAAGATCTGGGCCGATCCGAAGCCGCTTCAGAAGCCGCACCCGCCCATCATCATCGGCGGCGACGGGGCGACCACGTTCGACCGCGTCGTGGAGTTCGGCGACGGCTGGATGCCGATCCTGCGCCCGAACAAGAACCCGGTCGAGCGCATCCCCGAGCTGCGCGCGAGGCTCACGAAGGCGGGGCGCGATCCGAGATCGGCGCCCGTGTCCATCTTCTTCGCGCCGCCGAAGCGGGAGGCGCTGGACGCGCTGGCGGCGGCCGGCGTCTCGCGCGCGATCTTCGGCCTGCCGTCGGAGCCCCGCGACGCCGTGCTGCCGCGGCTCGACGCGTACGCGAAGGTGATGCGGGGCTAGCGGGGCGGCGGGCGGGGGGATCTACCTGAGGAGTTCGCGGACCGTCATGCACAGGTCCGGCTGGGCCTCGGGCGCGACTCCGTCGCCGTTGGTGAGGACGCGTGTTTTGGCGTAGCCGTCGGCGGCCGGACGCCGGTAGACCTCCACGCGGTCTGTCCCCAGGTCGAGAAGCCACGTTTCGGCGAACAGCCCGCGAAATTCAGGACCCCAGTCCGATAATGGCCTTTGTGTCGCCTACGCTCTCCCCCTGCCCGGGTGGCTACCGCCCGGGTAGACGTTGAATCCCTGCCGCGTGTACGCATCGATGCCGTGCTGCAGGTCGGGGACGCTAGCCGCAGGCGCCGCCGAGCAGCCCGCTCTTCATCTCTGGATTCGGGGGATCGCCACCCAGCCAGATCGAGAGGAACGCCTTCGCGAACTCGTCGCCTTTGATCGTGCCCTTCACCGTCCCGGTCACCTCCACTTGGATGCCGGCACCCGGCTTATGAATGAAGTTGAGCCGTTGGCCCGCTTTCACATCGACCATCCAGCCATTCAGCGAGGTGATGCGCTCTCTCAGGGCGGGCAGCTGCTCCTTGGCATGTTTTGCGAAGCCTTCGTCCCAGGCCTTCCTGAGGTCGTCGGCGCCCACGTTGCGCACGAATTGGAGGATCAGCTCGCTCGGGGCTCCGGATCCAAGGATGGCGGTCGGATCGCTCGACGGCTTGGCCACATAGAGCGCAGCGACGTAGACATTGACCTTGAACATCGTCGCCTGGCGTAAGCCAAGATCGTTGAGCGTCAGATTGTTCCCTTCGACCTGGGCCTATTCCGGGAAGTTGATGCCCTTGCATTCCTTGCCATGCGCGACGCCGACCCCCAGTACAGCCATCACGCATGACAACAGCAGAGTCCGTCTCATATGTGTCCCCATTGACGGGAAGATGAGGAAAGGCCCCGGGGGGAGCCCGGGGCCTTGAAGGATCAGCGCACGGTCAGGCGCGGGTTACCGCTGAGCAGCCCGGTTGAGATGGGTCCCTGCAGTGCGGGGACGAGGCCGTCCTCAACCGTCCACCCGGCGATGAGGCCGACGAGAAACGCCACGATCCCTCCCCAGTTGATATAGCCATATGCGCTCTCCTCCGGCTCCCGATAGAGTTCGTCGACGTCGATGTGGGCCTTGCGCTTGATGAAGATGTCGGCCAGGATCACCCCGGCCCAGGGGCTCATCCACAGGAAAAGACTTATCATCCAGTTGTCAAAGGCCTTGGCGAACGAGGGCTGGAAGACGAAGGTAAATTTCAACCAGGTAGCCGACGACGCCGGCCCCGAGGAGACGCACGACGCGGATCAGATCATCTACGTCGTCGAGCGAGAGGTCATCGTCCGCGTGGAGGGGACGACCACCAGCCAAGGCCGGCGCCTGCGTGCTGATCCCCGCGGGAGCGCGCCATAACTACCGCTAACTTCCCCCTTGACGGCTGGTTCGTCGGTGTTGTACCAAGCAAGGACCGGAGCATGGGGAACCGGCCGCCCCAGTCAGGGGGAGTCCGCTGGCTGTGGAACAGGGGAAGAGGGGTCAGCTTTCCGAGAAGGGGACTTTCACCACGCTCTCGTCGCGGCTGGCTCGAGATGCATGCCTCGTGGCAGGCACGGAGGGCACTCATGGGCGGCGCCCGACGTCTCCCGTGATCGCCCGTCGTGATTGGCTCAAGCTCTCCGGCGCCGCCTTGGCCGGCGCCGTCCTCGCGCCTCCCAGCACCGCTCTCGCCCAGGCCCCCAAACGCGGCGGGACTCTCACCGTGCGGGTCTGGGACCCGCCGCACTTCGACCCGTATCTCACCGTTGCCTTCAAGACCCAGATCGTCTACAGCTTCACCCACAGCCGGCTGCTCAAGCACAAGGCCGGGCCCGGGGTGCAGCCCGGCAGCTTCGTCCTCGAAGGCGACCTTGCGGAGTCCTGGAGCCAGTCCAACGACACCACCTACGTCTTCAAGCTGCGGAAGGGCATCCGGTGGCACAACAAACCTCCGGTCAACGGGCGCGAGCTGACCGCCGAGGACGTGGTCTACAGCCTCGACCGCTTCCGCACCGTCAAGGGCAACCCTCAGAACTACCTGCTCGCCATGGTCGACCGGGTCGAGGCCCCCGATCGCTACACGGTCAAGGTCACCCTCAAGGAGCCATACGTCTGGTTCCTGGACATTGTGGCGACCCCCATGACCGGCGCCATCGTCGCCCGCGAGTGCGTGGAGAAGTTCGGCGACCTCAAGAAGTGGGAGGCCACGGTCGGCTCCGGCCCGTGGATGCTCGACAGCTATCGGCCTAACGTCGGGATGACCCTGGTGCGGCACCCGCAGTACTTCGTCCCCGGGCTCCCCTACGTGGACCGCGTCGAGCTGGTGGTGGACGAGGATGAGGCGTCCCGGATGGCCGCGTTCCTGGGGAAGAAGTACGACATCGGCCCTGAATTCATGGGGGCCATCAACCGGCCCGACTGGAACCAGATCAAGGCCCGGCTCCAGAGGCTGCGGCCCGACCTCAAGACGGTCGAGTTTGCGTCCAACGTGCGCATGGGAGTTGCCATGCGCGGCGACAGGCCTCCGTTCAGCGACGTGCGGGTGCGCCGGGCCGTGTCCCTGGCCGTCAACCGCCAGGACCTCATCGACGCCACCGCTGGAGTGGGCGTGCTCAATCCGCCCGGCTTGCCGGCCGTGCTCCGGGACTGGTCGCTCCCCGTGGACCAGCTCGGCGAGGGCGCTCGCTACTACCGGCACGACCCGGTGGAGGCCAGGCGGCTCCTCGCGGAGGCGGGCTACCCGCGAGGCTTCCAGACCGTGGTGGACTTTCACAGCTACGGCCAGACCGAGTTCTTGGATGGCGTGCAGCTCGTCATCAAGTACCTCAAGGACGTGGGCATCGACGCGAAGCTCAACCAGAAGGAGTACGGCGCCTGGATCTCGTCCGTGCCGCTGGGGAAGTACGAGGGCATGGCCTACGGGCCCGCGACCCCGTTTCTCGATGCCGACAGCTTCCTGGCTACCGCCTACCTGCCGGACAGCCCGCGCAACAACTTGAAGGTCAATGACCCGCCGCTCACCGACCTGATCCTCCGTCAGCGGCGCGTCGCGGACCCGGTCCGGCGGCGAGAGCTGATCCACGACATCCAGCGCCACCTGGCCAAGATGGTCTATCGAGCGGAGGCCTATTCCATCCTCACCATCGCGGTGTGGGATGCGGCGCTCAAGAACTATGGCCCGAACCTGGGCTACGATTACGGCGGGCGCCTCATGGCCGCCTGGCTGGACCGCTAACCGGTGCGGAGCGCGCTTGCTGGCGCGAACGGAGGACAATCATGAGCGAGCGCCTGACCTCTTCCCTGGCCCGTCGTGATTGGCTCAAGCTCTCCGGCGCCGCCCTGGCCGGCGTCGCCCTGGCGCCTCCCGGCGCCGCTTTCGCCCAGGCCCCCAAGCGCGGCGGGACTCTCACGGTGCGCGTCTGGGACCCGCCGCACTTCGACCCGTATCTGATCGTCGCTTTCAAGACCCAGATCGTCTACAGCTTCACCCACAGCCGGCTGCTCAAGCACAAGGCCGGGCCCGGTGTCACGCCCGGCACCTTCGTCCTCGAAGGCGACCTTGCGGAGTCCTGGAGCCAAGCCGACGACACCACCTACGTCTTCAAGCTGCGGAAGGGCATCCGGTGGCACAACAAACCTCCGGTCAACGGGCGCGAGTTGACCGCCGAGGACGTGGTCTACAGCCTCGACCGCTTCCGCACCGTCAAGGGCAACCCCCAGAACTACCTGCGCGCGATGGTGGACCGGGTCGAGGCCCCCGACCGCTACACGGTCAAGGTCACCCTCAAGGCGCCCTACGTCTGGTTCCCTGACATCGTGGCCAACCCCATGACCGGCGCCATCGTCGCCCGCGAGTGCGTGGAGAAGTTCGGCGACCTCAAGAAGTGGGAGGCCACGGTCGGCTCCGGCCCGTGGATGCTCGACAGCTATCGGCCCAACGTCGGCATGACCCTGGTACGGCACCCGCAGTACTTCGTCCCGGGGCTCCCCTACGTGGACGGCGTCGAGCTGGTCATCGACGAGGATCAGGCCTCCAGGATGGCGGCATTCCTCGGGAGGAAGTACGACCTCGGGCCCGAGTTCCTGGGAACGATCCAGCGGGCCGACTGGAACGGGCTCAAGGACCAGTTCCAGAGGAGGCGTCCAGGCCTTCGAACCGTGGAGTTCCCGAACGCGGTGCGCGGGAACGTCAACATGCGGACCGACAAGCCCCCGTTCAGTGACGTGCGGGTGCGCCGCGCCGTCTCCCACGCGATCAATCGCCAGGCCATCATCGACGCCGTCGCCGACGGCGTGGGAGTCTTCAACTCACCCGGCGTGCCGGCGGCGCTCCGGGACTGGTCGCTGCCGTTCGACCAGCTCGGCGAAGGCGCTCGCTACTACAAGCACGACCCGGTGGAGGCCCGCCGGCTTCTCGCCGAGGCGGGCTACCCGAAGGGCTTCCAGACCGTGGTGGACTTCCACAGCTTCGGCGTGGTCCAGCTCGTGGACGCCGTCCAGCTCGTCATCAAGGACCTCAAGGACGTGGGGATCGACGCCAAGCTCAACCAGAAGGAGTACGGCGCCTTCATCACGACCACCGTGCTCGGGAAGTACGAGGGCATTGTCTACGGACCCAACACTCCCTTCCTCGACCCCGACAGCTTCCTCGCCACCGCCTATCTCCCGGACAACCCGCGCAACATGCTGCACGTCAACGACCCGGTCCTCACCGATCTCGTGCTGCGCCAGCGGCGGGTCCAGGATCCCGCGAAGCGGCGCGAGCTGATCCACGAGACCCAGCGCTACCTGGCCAAGCAAGTCTACGGCGTGGATGTCTTCTCCGCCGTGGTGATCGCGGCGTGGGACCAGGCGCTCAAGAACTACGCTCCAAACATCGGCTTCGACTATGGCGGTCGGCTGATGGCTGCCTGGCTCGACCGGTAGGGAGGAGATCCATGCACGCCGGCTTGACCTGCGTGAACAACGACGCGCCCAACAACGGTTTAGACCACGGCGGCCGCATGATGGCCGCGCGGCCGGACAAGTAAGGAGGCCCGCATGGACGCTCCGGTGACTCGTCGCGATCTCCTCAAGCTGGGCGCCGCTGCCGTCGCCGCAAGCGCCCCGATCTCCATGACCGATCTGGCGCGCCCCCGGCAGGCCAGCGCCCAGACGCCCAAGCGTGGCGGCGTCTTCCGCTTCCCCGGCTTCGACCCGCCCAACTTCGACCCGCACCAGAATGTCCACTGGTGGACCTTCATCTATCTCTCGCTGACCCATAGCGGCCTCGTCCGGCACAAGGCGGGGCCCAGCGTGACGCCGGGTACCTTGCCCATCGAAGGTGACCTCGCCGAGTCCTGGGACCAGCCCAACGAGACCACCTACGTCTTCAAGCTCCGCAAGGGCGTCCGGTGGCACAACAAGCCCCCGGTGAACGGCCGGGAGCTGACCGCCGAGGATGTTGCGTTCACCTTCCAGCGGGCCGTCACCATCCCAGGCAACCCCGGGCGGGCCACATTCCAGGAGATCGACAAGGTGGAAGCCGTGGACCGCTACACGGTGCGCTTCACCATGAAGGAGCCCTTCGCCTGGTTCCTGGATTCCACGGCCCTCGCCTACATCCTGCCCAAGGAGGCCGCGGACAAGGAGGGCATGTTCAAGAAGCCGGAAACGGTCATCGGCACCGGCCCCTGGATGCTCGAGCGGTACGAGCCCAACGTGCGCCTGTCGTTCGTGCGGAACCCGAACTTCTTCCGGCCTGGGCTCCCGTACGCCGACGGGATCGAGGTGCGCATCGACATCGACCCCGCGTCGAAGCTCGCGGCCTGGCTCTCCGGCCAGTACGACTTCGCGCCCGAACTCCAGATGACCCTCCAGCGCTCCGACCTCGAGGTCATCCGGCGGCGCAAGCCCAATCTGCCGATGGCCGAATTCGTCTGGCTGCCCTCGACGTTCGGCGTGCCCAAGCTGGAGGAGGAACCGCTGAAGGACCTGCGGGTGCGCCGCGCCCTCTACATGGCCGTCGACGGCAAGCAGGTCATCGAGACGAACCCCTTCGGCTTCGGCCACGGCTCGCCCAACCCCGCGGTCCCGGCCGCCCTCCGCGAGTGGGCCATTCCCATCGACCAGCTCCCGCCCGAAGGCCGGCGCCTCTACGAGCCGGACCTGGCCGAGGCCAGGCGCCTCCTGGCCCAGGCCGGCCACGGCAGTGGCCTCCGGTTCCCCGTCGAGAGCACCGGGAGCTGGGGCCCCGTCTTCTCTGACGTCGTCCAGTCCATCCTCGCGCAGTGGAAGACGGCGGGCGTCGAGACCAACCTCAAGCTCAAGGAGGGCAACGCGTTCATCGCGAGCACGCTCGGCCGGAAGTTCGAGAAGCTGGCGATGACCCTGCGGGGCGGCGCGACCACGCCCGACCCTTACCTGTACGCGGGGCACATGCCGGGCTCGCCGCTGAACACCGCCGGGGTGAACGACCCCAAGCTCACCGACATGCTCAAGCTCCAGCGCCGCACGTTCGACGAGAAGAAGCGGCGGGAGATCATCTACGACATCCAGCGCTTGTGCTCCCAGCAGGCCTACTACCTCTACGTCAGCCCCTCGGCCAAGGTGCTCTCGGCCTGGGAGCCCTACGTCAAGAACTTCGCGCCCAACATCAGTCTCGATTATGGTGGGAGGCTGATGATCGCATGGCTCGACAAGTAGGGCCGCTCCTGATCCTGCCCTTTCCGTCTCACCATCCCGCTCCCCTTGGAGAGCGCGGGGGGCGGGGGAGAGGGTAAGGAGCACATGCGAAAGTACATTCTGAGACGGTTACTGGTCGCGATCCCGTCGCTCGTGATCGCCTCGCTCGCCGTCTTCTCCCTGCCCCGCATGATCCCGGGCGACATCGTCCAGTTGATGCTCGAGGAGAAGGCCTACGGCAAGGACCTGGAGGACCTCCGCGCCAAGCTCGGACTGAACAGGCCCATCTACATCCAGTACTTCGAATGGGGAGGGCGGGTGCTCCGCGGCGACCTGGGGGAGTCGCTCTGGACCAAGCGGCCGGTGATCGAGGAGCTGGCCCGCCGGGTCCCCATCACCCTCGAGCTGGGGTTCCTGGCGCTCTTCTTCGCCCTGCTCATCGGGGTGCCGGTGGGGGTGCTGGCCGCCATCCGCCAGGACACCGTCGTGGACTACATCTTCCGCAGCCTGGCCATCGTGGGCCTCTCGGTGCCCGGCTTCTGGAAGGCCACCCTGGTGGTGCTGCTCCCGGCCATCTGGTGGGGGTGGAGCCCGCCCATCCGGTTCACCGAGTTCAGCAAGGACCCGTGGCAGCACATCCTGCAGTTCATCATCCCGGCGTTCATCCTGGGTATCGCAGCCGCCGGCGCCATCATGCGCCTCACGCGAGCCCAGCTCCTGGAAGTGCTGCGCCAGGACTACGTGCGGACGGCCTGGTCCAAGGGGCTACGCGAGCGCCGCGTCGTGCTCAAGCACAGCCTGAAGAACGCGCTCATCCCCGTGGTCACCGTGCTCGGCCTGCAGGTCTCGGGCATCCTCGGCGGCACCGTGATCTTCGAGCAGATCTTCGGCCTGCCGGGCATGGGCCGCTTCCTCTTCGACGCCGTCAACCAGCGGGACTACCCGGTCATCCAGGGCGTGAACCTGCTCATCGTCACCGTGGTCGTCGTTGTGAACCTGATCGTCGACGCGACCTACGCGCTGCTCGACCCGCGGATCCGCTACTCATGAGGCAGCGCTTGGGCTCCCGGCGCCCCCGCCGCCCGTAGGACGATCGGCCATGGCCAACCACGCCGAGGCGCTTCCGGCACCGGTGGTCCTCCGGCAGCCCGGGCGGCTCGCTCGCGCCAGCCGCGCGGTCTGGCTGTTCTGCCGGCGGAAGCCCCTCGGGGCGTTCGGCGGCTTGCTCGTGTTCCTGATGATCTTCACGGCGATCTTCGCCGAGTGGATCGCTCCCTACCCGTACGACGAGATCATCCGCCGGGCCCGGATGAAGCCGCCCAGCGCCGAGTTCTGGATGGGCACGGACAACCTGGGCCGCGACGTCTTCAGCCGCGTCGTGTACGGGGCGCGCGTGTCGGTCACGGTGGGCTTCGGCGCGGTGCTGATCGCCAACTTCCTGGCCGGCCTCATCGGGATCACGAGCGGCTACTTCGGGGGCAAGTACGACATCTGCGTGCAGCGCGTGGTGGACGCCTGGCAGTCCTTCCCCCAGCTCGTCGTCATCCTGTCCGTCATGGCCGTGCTGGGCCCGGGCCTCGTCAACGTGATCATCACGCTGGGGATCCTCGGCTCGGCCGGCGCCTCGCGAGTGATCCGCGGGGCCACCATCTCAATCATCGAGAACCAGTACATCGAGGCGGCCCGGGCGCTGGGCGCGGGGCACCTGCGGATCATGCTGCGCTACGTCCTGCCCAACGTGACCGCCACCCTCATTATCATCGCCACCATCGGCCTCGGCGGCTTCATCCTCGTCGAGGCGGCGCTGTCCTTCCTCGGGTTCGGCGTGCCGCCGCCCTACCCAAGCTGGGGCGCCATGCTCTCCGGCTCGGGCCGCTCCTTCTTCTACACCGCCCCCTGGATGGCGGTCTGGCCCGGCGCCGCAATCTCTCTGGCCGTCTTCGGCTTCAACATGCTCGGCGACGCGCTGCGGGACATGCTGGACCCGCGGCTCCGGGGCGTCGGGGGCCGCGTACGCTAGCCGAGCTGTAGCCGCTAATACATTTAACCTACAAACCCAGCAGCGTCGTCATGTTCCGCCAGAGACTCTTGCCCTTCTCTTCCTGGCTCAGGCTCTGAAGCCCCTGCACCCAGGCGACGAGCGAGGGGTCCCATCCGACGAACGGCCAATCGCTGCCAAGGACCACGCGATGAGCGTAGATAACACAAAGCCCGTTGTCAGTCATGGTTCACGCTCGAGCCCGGACCCCCCTCGTCACAGCATTGGAACAAGAAAGGCCCCGGGAGGGAGTCCCGGGGCCTGAATGATCAACGCGGGATCAGGCGCGGGTTACCACTCGGGGCTGGAGTACTCGTCGAAGACGCGCCGGACGACGCGGATCTCCTTCGCCTTGCCGTCCTTGCGCTCGAGCATGATGATGTCGCCCGGGTTGATCTCGTCGAGGTCGCGCGTGCGCCCCTCGTCGGTGACGATCTCGGCCTCCCCGCACGCGAAGTCCGTGCACAATGCGGCTTCGCTCTTGATGCGCAGGCGGCCCGCGGCCTTGTCCACCGCCACGACACTGTAGCGATCGTGCTTGAGCGAGTCGGTCAGGCTCATCGCCATAGAGGCCTCCTTTCGGATTGGCCTATTAGATAGCAGAGGTGCCCAGAGGCCGCAAGGCGTTTCTCATGCTAGGATTTCCGGTGTCTTATGGACCTTACGACCAGCTACGTCTTTGACGCGGCGCACCGTATTGCCGGACACCCGGGCAAGTGCGCGTGGCTGCACGGCCACACCTACCACCTCGAGGTGACAGTCAGCAGCCCGACACTCAACCCGCTCGGCATGGTCATGGACTTCGACGACTTGCGCGACGTGATCAGGAAGGCCGTCCTCGACCTCTGGGACCATGCGACCCTCCTGGCGGCCGACGACCCCCTCGGCCCGGCCATTTCAGCCGTCCAGCACGAGGCGCCAGACCGGGTGGTCCTGCTTCCCGGCCAGCCCACGGCCGAGATGCTGACGCGCGAGGCGTGGACACGGCTCGAGTCTCAGCTGCCCGCGGGCATTGCGCTCGAGCGCGTCGCCATCCGCGAGACGCCCAGCTGCGGCAGCGCCATGTCGCGGCCACGGGCGTGATCAGCCGGGCCCCGGCCGGGCGCGTCGCCGAGGTCTTCTACTCGATCCAGGGCGAGGGCACCACGGCCGGGCGGCCGGCCGTCTTCGTGCGGCTCCAGGGCTGCTCGGTGGGCTGCGCCTGGTGCGACACCAAGTACTCGTGGGATCCAGAGGCGGGGCGTGCCGTGGACCTGCCCGCGCTCGTGGACGAGGCCGCCGCCTTCCCCTGCCGCCGCGCGGTGGTCACGGGCGGCGAGCCGCTCGAATCATCCCTCTTCGTGCCCCTGCTCCGCGGGCTCGCGGGCCGCAGTTTCGTGATCGAGGTCGAGACCTCCGGCATCGTCCCGCCGCCGCCCAGCGTGGACCGCGCCATCCAGTGGAATGTCTCGGTCAAGCTCGCGGGCTCGGGCGTGGACGAAGGCCGGCGCATCCGCCCAGAGGCCATACGCGGCTTTCTCGCCCGCGATGCCTGGTGGAAATTCGTGGTGACGGACGACGCCGACGTGAGCGAGGTGCTGAGGCTGGCCGAGCGCTTCGCCCTGCCGCGCGCCCGCATCCTCCTCCAGCCGGAAGCCGTCCGTCGCGAGGATCTCCTCGAACGCTCACCCTGGGTCGTCGAAGCCTGCAAGCGCCACGGCTTCGGCTTCTCGCCCAGGCTGCACGTGCTGCTCTGGGGCGCCAAGCGGGGCGTCTGATGCCAGGGCGCGCGGTCGTACTCCTCTCTGGCGGGCTCGACTCGGCGACGACGCTCGCCGTCGCGCGCGAAGAAAGGTACGAGTGCTTCGCGCTCTCCTTCGACTACGGCCAGCGCCACGCCCGCGAGCTGGAATCGGCGAAGCAGGTCGCGGCCTCTCTCGGCGCCGTCACGCACCTCACGCTGCGGCTCGATCTCCGCGCCATCGGCGGTTCGGCGCTGACCGGCGACATCGAGGTGCCTAAGGGCAGGAGCGACGAGGCGATGGGCGCGGGCATTCCAGTCACCTACGTGCCGGCGCGCAATACCATCTTTCTCAGCCACGCGCTCGCGTGGGCTGAAGTGCTGGGCTCACAGGACATCTTCATCGGCGTCAATTCTTTAGACTATTCCGGCTATCCCGATTGCCGGCCCGAGTTCATCGAGGCCTTCGAGCGGCTGGCCAATCTCGCCACCCAGGCGGGCGTCGAGGGCAAGAGTCGCTTCCGCGTCCACACGCCGCTCATTGCGCTTTCGAAGGCCCAGATCGTCGCGCGCGCCTACGAGCTGGGCGTGGATCTCTCGCTGACCTGGTCCTGCTACGAGCCCGAGCCTGACGGCCGAGCCTGCGGGCTCTGCGACTCGTGCCTTCTCAGAAAGAAGGGCTTCGCCGAGGCGCGCATCGCCGATCCCGTCCCCTCGGCGCGCTGATCCCACTGCCGTGAGCGACTGGCACGCCGTCGTCCGAGCCTTCCCCAGGGAGCGCACCTGGCTCCTGCCCGCGCTCCACGCCGTCCAGCACGAGCTGCGCTGGATCCCGGCCGGCGCGCTGGGAGAGGTCGCCTCGCATCTGCGCGTGCCGCTGTCCGAGGCGTACGGCGTCGCCACGCACTACCCTGAATTCCGGCTGTCCGAGCCGGGCCTCCGGATCGTGCGCGTCTGCACAGGGGTGTCGTGCAGGATCCGGGGAGGGCTCGAGCTGCAGAAGGCGCTGGACGCCATCGCGGGCCCCGACGTCACGCTCGAGCCCTACGACTGCGCCTTCAACTGTTCGGTGGCGCCGGTGGTCGAGGTGGATGGCGCCTGTCACGGGCGCGTCTCGAGAAGTGATCTGGAGCGTGTTCTCGTCGTGCCCCCTCACCCTGCCCTCTCCCCCTCCGGGGGCGAGGGTTCTTTTGGATCCCCTCCCCCCTCCGGGGGCGAGGGTTCTGCAAGACCCCCTCTCCCCTCAGGGGAGAGGGTTGGGGTGAGGGGTGGTTCTTACGCAGCGCTCGTGCGCCACGCCGAATCCCTCGCGCATCCCGGCCTGACCCTCATCCTGGCCGTGGGCTCGTGCAGCCTTGCGGTTGGCGCCGCGGAGACTCTCACGGCGCTTCATGGGGAAGTCCTGCGGCGGAACTGGAGCGCGCGCATCGTGACGGCCGGCTGCGGCGGGCTCTGCTGGGCTGCGCCGGTCGTGACCATCGTCGCCCCGGACGGCGAGAGCTCCCTCCTGCCCCACGCGACGGCCGATCGCATCCCGGCTCTCCTCGACGCGGCGGCAGCGAATCGGCTCGAGGTCCACCCGGGCGCCGGCGACTTCCTCGGCTACCAGCGCCGGGAGCTGACGGCGCGCTGCGGCCTGGTGGACCCCGGCGACATCGCCGACGCGATCCGCCGCGGCGGGTATGCCGCGCTGGCCGACGCGCTCGCGAGCCGCGACCCTCTCACCGTCATCGAGACGGTCAAGGCCGCGGGCCTGCGGGGACGCGGCGGCGCCTACTTCGCCGCGGCGCTCAAGTGGGAAGGCGCCCGCAGCGCGCGCGGCGCGCCCACGTACCTCATCGTCAACGCCGAAGAGGGCGAACCCGGCATCTTCAAGGACCGCCACCTCATGGAGGGCGACCCGCACCGGCTCCTCGAAGGCGCGCTCATCGCGGCATACGCGTCGGGCGCCTCCCGCATCTACCTCTACATTCACGGCGAGGCGCATCTCTCCGCCCAACGCATGGCCGACGCGGTGGAGGACGCCCGGCGGTGGGGACTCGTGGGTGATGGCATCCTCGCCAGCGACTTTTCGGTAGAGGTGGACATCAGGCGAGGCGCGGGCGGCTTTGTGCTTGGCGAAGAGACGGCGCTCATGGAGTCGCTCGAAGGCCGTCGGGCCATGCCGCGTCCCAAGCCCCCCTTCCCGACCGAATCGGGGCTCTGGGGGAAGCCGACGGTCATCAACAACGTGGAGACGCTCTTCGCCTTGCCGCTGATCGTGGCCCGCGGCGCCGAGTGGTGGGCTGCCATCGGCCGAGGCCACGGCACCAAGTGCTTCGGCCTCTCGGGGCACGTGGCGAGGCCGGGCCTGGTCGAGGTGGAGATGGGCGCGACGCTGCGCGATCTCCTCGAGTGCATCGGCGGCGGCGGGCCGGAAGGGCGCGGG
>DASYVT010000054.1 GCA_035936835.1 Candidatus Methylomirabilota bacterium
TCGCGCTCCAGACGGAGAATCCGCTGCTCTACCGCTCGATGGCGGTGCTCGCGCTGGCCGGCCCCGAGCCGCGCGTCACTCTCGCGCTTGAGGCGGGCCGCGCCGCCGCGGAGCGCGATCCCTTCCTGCTCCCGGGGCTCGTCGACCGCCTGGCGCCCTTCGCGCTCACGGACGCGCAGTGGACGGCGCTCGTGCCGCCCTCACCCGTGGACCACGTGGACCTTGCGCGCCACCTCGAGTCCCGCGGCCTGCTCCACGAAGCGCGTGTCCTCTATGCGAGCGCGCTCGAGGGCGCCTCGGCCGCCGAGGAACCGGTGATCCGCTGGATGCTGGCGCGCCTGCTGCTCGGCGTCCATCGCCCGGCCGAGGCCATGGTCCAGGCGGATGCGGCGCTCGCCAAGTCGTCCGGCAACCCCGAACTGCTCCTCGTCCGCGCTCAGGCGCTCGAGGCGCTCAAGGCGCCGGGCTCGCTCAACGCCTACCGTGCCGCCGTCGCGAGCGCGGAGGGCCGGAGCGGGCTGGTGTTCCCCACGGAATCCCCGCGGCTTCAGGCCATCGCCGCCGAGCGGCTCGGGCGCGACGCGCGGATCTCCCCTGCCCGCTACCGCCGCGCGCTGGCCCAGCGGTTGACCGACGAGCGGCGGTGGGAAGCCGCGCGGGACGAATGGGAGCGGGCCGGGACGGACGGGCCCCTCGACGCGCAGGGAGAGTTCTCGCGGGGTCTCGCCCTCGAGGCGACCGGAGACCCCGCGCGCGCCCTCGAGGCCTTCCGTCAGGCCGCCACGCTCGACCCGACGCGCACGGCCTTTCGCGCGCGTCTCGCCACGCGCCTGTGGGAAAATGACCAGTACATGCAGGCCATCGCGGAGTGGCAGACGATCGCCGGCCTGGAGCCCGGCAACGTAGAGGCCCACCTGGCGCTGGCCCGCGCCTATCTCAAGGCGGGTGACCGCGGCCGCGCGCTGGGCGAGTACCGCCGGGTGCTCGTCCTTGCGCCCGGCCACGCCGAGGCGCGGCAGTCGGTCGCACGCTTAAGCGGCATCCCATGACAGCAACATCGCCAAGCCCCTCCTGCACGGTTGTCATCTGCACCCGCGACCGGCCGGAGCTCTTGGATCGCTGCCTGGACGCGGTGACGCGCCTGCACTACCCACGATTCAGCGTCCTCGTGGTGGACAATGCTCCGACGACGACTGAAAGCCGTGACATCGCCAAGCGCTGGAGTGTCGACTACGCGCTGGAACCGACAGCCGGCCTCAGCCGCGCACGGAACCACGGGGCCCGCTCCGCCAGCACAGAGATCGTCGCCTATCTCGATGACGACGCCGTCCCGCGGCGCGATTGGCTCACCCGCTTGGTCGCGGAGTTCGATGACCAGCGGACCATGGCCGTGGCCGGGCGCATTCTCCCGCTCACGGCAGACGCTGCAACGGAACCGCCGTCCCGCTGGACCGGAAGCCTCGACCGTGGGAGCGTTCGCCGTGCCGTCACCCTCGCTCATCCCCTGTGGTTCGAGCTGGCGAACTTCGGCGGGATCGGCAGCGGCGGCAACATGGCCTTCCGGCGGTCCGCGTTCGAGGTCTGGCTGGGCTTCGACGAGCGCCTTGGCCGCGGCGCGGCCATCGGGTGCGGCGAGGATTACCTCGCGTTCTTCTCTCTCGTCGAGCTGGGCTACCAGGTGGTCTACGCACCTGGGGCCGTGGTTAGCCATCCGGATCGACCCGACGTCGAGAAACGTTGGTCCCAGTATATGCGGGACGTCACGGCCTCCGCAGGATACGTCACCCTGCTCTTCGTCGAAAAGCCTCGGTATCGCGGCAGGCTGGTGCGCTACGTCGTCGGGTGGCTGCGCGGCGCGCCCCGGCCTTGGCGGCGCCCGGACTCCGGGCCGTCGGCAGTGCTGCCGTCCCGCTGGAGGATGACGGTCGCCCGACTCGCCGGCATCACGCTCTACGCACGCTGCCGGCTCCGGTCTCATCGAGCCGACGCCGCAGGTCCCGGGGCACGCGTACCCCGCGCGGCCGGGGGTCGAGGTCCTGGACGCGGCCCGTTGAGCAGATTGTCGCGACGCGCGGGCGACTACCTGCGGGCGAGCAGGATGCTCGCGCGGGCCGGGGCGACGCTCCCCAGCATCCTGCTGTTCCCCGTGAGGCGCCGGCTCAGACACCCCCGCAGCCAGATCGTCCTCAGAAGCGGCGCTTCGCTCGCCGCACCGGTGGACGAACCGTTGCTGGGTCTGATCCAGGAGATCTGGGTGGACCGGTGCTACGCCGCCGACGAGCCGGACACGCCGTCTGGAGGGGTCATCGTCGACATCGGCGCGCACGTCGGTGTCTTCACGGCGTGGGCGGCCACGCAGTACAGGGGGCTGCGCGTCGTCGCTCTGGAACCGTCGTCGCGGATGTGCGCCGCCTTGCGCGAGAACGTTGCGGCCAGTCGTCTCCACGATGTCACCATCGTCCAGGCGGCCTGCGGGGCCAGGGCCGGGGAAGCCGCGCTCTACTCCCGGGGCGCCGAAGGGATGAACTCGCTGTACCAGAAGGACAACTACGGGAGCACGTTCCGGAGCCTCGAGACCGTGCAGGTCATGACGCTCGACGAGGTGTTCCGCCGCTTCGCGATCGAGCGCTGCGCCCTGCTCAAGCTCGACTGCGAAGGCGCCGAGTACGACATCCTCTTCAACGCGGCGGACGTCACCCTGGCCCGCGTCGAGCGCATCGCCATGGAATACCACGTCGGGCTCGCTCCCGGCAGTCCCGAGGCGCTTCGCGAGTTTCTGGCCGCCCGAGGCTTCGCCGTGCGCTGCTCGCCCCTCGCCGACGAGGAAGGCGGCTATCTGCACGCTGTGAGGCGGCGCTGACGTGAGCCTCCGCCGGGCTCTGGGCCGCGTCCCCTTTGCGCGGAGCACGTGGCATCTGGCGCGTGAGCTCGAGCGGCTCGTCCTTTACAGCGCGGCGCGGGCCCGCGCGGACGACGAGCAGGAGTTCGCGCGCACCCGGGATCCGTGGGCCTTCGAGACGGACCCGGTAGCCGGGCGCGACCGCTTCAACCGCGAGCTGGTCATGCTCGACGCCGTCGCTCGCGGCGTACGCTTCTCACGGGCGCTGGAGATCGGCTGCGCCGAAGGCATGTTCACAGAGGCGCTCGCCCCCCGCTGTGACCAGCTCCTCGCCGTGGACATCTCGCATGTCGCGCTGGAGCGGGCCCGCGCACGGTGCGCGTGGGGCTCCCACGTGCGGTTCGCGGAATGGGACCTCCGAACCGATCCCCTGCCCGGTTCCTTCGACCTCGTGGTCTTCGAAGGCGTCCTCGACTGCTTCTGCCAGCCCTGGGTCTTCCGGGCTGCCCGGGACAAGGTTGTCTCCGCTCTCGTCCCGGGCGGGCATCTGCTCGCCGGCAACCCGCGGCAGACCGGAGTGACCGAGGGCGCGTGGTGGGGCCGGTTCCTCGTCCGCGGAGGCAAGTGGATCGACGCGGCCCTCTCGGAGCACCCTGAGCTCAGCGTCGTGTCCAGGGTCTGGGAACCCGGCTACGTAGACACGCTCTTCCGCAAGGCCGGGTGAGCCGTGGGCGCTGCGGCTCCGCTCATCTCGGTCGTCATCCCGACGTACAACCGCCAGGCATTGCTGGCGCGCACCCTGCCGACTGTATTCGCCCAGGACATGGCCGCCGACGACTATGAAGTCATCGTGGTCGTTGACGGCTCCACGGATGGTTCGGCCGACTGGCTTCGCGGGCTCGCGTCCCCGGTCGCCTTCCGTGTGCTGGAGCAGCCGAACCGGGGGCCGGCAGCGGCGCGGAATGCGGGCGTGGCCGTCGCGCGCGGAGGCATCGTGCTCTTCCTGGACGACGATATCCTCTGCGGTCCCACCCTATTGCGGGAGCACGCCGCCGCCCACGACGGCCCGGAGAGCCGCATGGTCTTCGGGCAGGTGCTGGTGGCCGCGGACAGCCCGGACTCCCTCGCCACGGACCGGACGCGCCAAGACACCACCGGGTGGGTCGCGAGGGTCGACCGAGACAAGGAACCCGGCTGGCCCTATGACGCCATCGTCGATGCGAACAGCTCCGTGCCGCGCGCCGCGTTGCTCGAGTGTGGCGGCTTCGACGAGCGGTTCGGACGCCAGCGCGAGACCGCCGACCTCGGTCTCCGACTGTGGGCCATGGGGATCAGGTTCCACTACCGGCCCGGCGCAGTCGTGCACCTGGTCTACGTCAAGTCATCGAAGGACATCGTTCGCCGTGATGCCAGGGAGTACGGCAGGCACTCGGTCCTCCTCTGCCGCAAGCACCCCGTGTATCGCCCGTACTCGGCCGTGGCGGGCCAGGGCCGAGGCCCGTGGTGGCGCCGCGGGCTCCGGAGCGCCGCGCTCCGCCTTCCCGTGTCGCCGGAGCCGGTGCTCCGGGGACCCGTTTGGGTCGCGGAGCGCCTGCGCCGGCACCGCGCCTTTCGCCGTTTGGGCATCAAGCTCCTTACGATGCAACATTCCATCGTCCTCCTGCGCAGCGCCGCGCGGGAGACCGGGTCCTGGCGGGCACTCCGCCGCGAGTTTGGTGCCACGCTGCCGATCCTCCTCTACCACCACGTCGGGCCGCCGCGCCCGGGTACATACCCGGAGCTGACCATCTCGCCGGAGCGTTTCGAGCAGCAGGTCCGCTGGCTCGCGAGCCACGGCTACGTCGGCATCAGGCCGAGCGACTGGCAGGCGTGGCGTCTCGGCGCCGGCACCCTGCCCGATAAGCCGGTGCTGCTGACGTTCGACGACGGCTACGCCGACCTGGCCGAGTTTGCGCTGCCCGTCCTCGAGCGCCACGGCTTCGGCGGCGCGGTCTTCGTGGTCACCGGCGAAGTCGGGGGCACCAACCGCTGGGACGAGGAGCAGGGCGCCGGCACCCATCGCCTGATGAGGGCGGACCAGATACGCGAGTGGAGCGCGCGGGGCATCGAGATCGGCGCTCACAGCCGCGCCCACTCGAATCTGACCGAGCTGAGCGATGCTGACCTCGCCTCGGAGCTGTCCGGCTGCGCGAGCGACCTTGCGGATCTCCTCGGCAGGCCGCCGGCGGCCTTCGCCTATCCCTACGGGTACTACGACGAGCGCGTGACAGAACGAGTGCGGCAGGCCTTCGATCTCGCGTTCACGTGCGACGAGGGCATGAATGACCTGCGCACCGATCCACACGTCCTGCGACGGACCATGGTCCAGCCAGGCGATGTGTGGCCTGACTTGGGCCTCCGCGTGCGGCTGGGATGGAGCCCGATCGAGCGCCTGCGCGGGCGCCTCCGCCTGCGCACCCGGATGGCCGCCACCGTCAAGCGGCTGGGCATCCCAGTGCGCTGATGCCCATTGAGGTCCTTCACATCCTGGGCAGCGCGGCCCTGGAAGGGACCGGGATCGCCCGCATGGTCTCCACCCTTGCTGCGGGGCTCGATGAGCGAGAGTACCGCCTCCACGCGTGCTTCCTCGGCGCCGACGGGCCGCTGGCCGCCGAGCTCGCGCGATCCGGGATGAGTGTCCACGCGCTCGACTGGCACCGCGGCGCCCGCGATCTCGCCGGCGCGCGCCGCTTCTGGCGCCACCTCCGGTCGGAGCGCTTCTCCATCATCCACAAGCATGTCGGAGGCCGCTCGGTGCGCTGGGTCGCGCGCGCTGCCACTGACGCCGCGTTAGTCGCGCATGTGCACGGGAGCGTGGTGGAGGAAACGGGCGCGCTCGTGGCGCCGCTCAGACCCGGCGACGCCGACGCCGTCATCGCCACCTCGGGGGCGGTGGCCCGGCATGCCGGCTACCGTGGGGCGCGCGTGGTCTATCCCGGCGTGCCGATCGACGATCACGCCGGCGGAATGACGAGGCCGGCGGCCGGCCGAACAGCGAGCGTGATCGGCGCCGCGGGACGCCTCGTGCGCCTGAAGGGACACGCGGACCTCCTTCGCGCCGCGGCGCTCCTGCGGCCGGGCTGGCCGGCGCTCCGCGTCGAGATAGCAGGCGAGGGACCCGAGAGGCCGGCGCTTCAAGACGAGGCGCGACGGCTTGGGCTCGAGAGTCAGGTGACGTTCCTGGGCTGGCAGACGGACATGGGCGCGGCGCTGGCGCGGTGGGACGTGCTCGTGCAGCCGTCCCTCGACGAAGGCTTCGGGCTGGCCGCGCTCGAAGCCATGGCTGCCGGGCTGCCGGTCGTCGCCACCCGGGTCGGCGGTCTGCCGGAAGTTGTGGAAGAGGGCTCGACGGGGCTCCTCGTGGCGTCGGCGGATCCGTCAAGCCTGGCCACGGCGCTGGAACGTCTCCTGCGGAATCCCGATCTCGGGAGCGCCATGGGAGCCGCAGGGCGCGAGAGGGCAAGAGCGCACTTCTCGGTGGAACGCATGGTCACGTCGATCGCCGAGATCTACGCGAGCCTTGCCGGCCGCGCGCCTGCCGCCTGAGGTATCGACAACCCGTGCCTGTCTACTCGCATTCGCGGCTCGGCGTCTACGAGACCTGCCCGCGGCAGTACCGCTTCCAATATGTGGACAAGGTGCCGGTGCCCGAGGTCAGGACGGTGGAGATGTTCCTGGGCAGCCAGGTTCACTCGGCGCTGGAAGATCTCTACCGCGACGTGACGCGCGGGAAGGTCCCGCCCCTCGACGCCATCCTCGACGGCTATCGCGCGCGCTGGGCCGAGGAGTGGACAGAGGACATCGTGATCCGGCGCGAGGGCGCGTCGGCCGGCGAGTACCGCCTCCAGGGCGAGGGGCACCTCGCGTCCTACTACGGCCGCTATCACCCGTTCGACGGCGAGCGCACCGTGGCCGTCGAGCGGCGCGTGATGTTCCCGCTCGCAGAAGCGCGGAAGATCTGGATGCAGGGATACGTGGATCGCCTCTCGGTCACGCGGGACGGCCTCTGGCAGATCCACGACTACAAGACGGGACGCTGGGTGCCGACGCAGGAGGACCTCGACCGTGACCGCCAGCTGGCGCTCTACCAGATCGGCATCCAGCGAGACTTCCCGCGCGAGGCGCGGCGCGTCGAGCTGGTCTGGCACTACCTGGCTCACGATCTCGAATTGCGCTCCCGCAGAGAGCCCGAGGCCCTCGAAAGCCTCGCGGCCGAGACGCTCGCCCTGATCGACACCATCCAGGCCGACACAACCTTCGAAACCGTCACGGGCCCTCACTGCGACCGCTGCTCCTACCGCAGTATCTGCCCCGCCTGGGGGCCGGCCCAGCCTTAAGCGCCGGCGGGCGCCAGAAATCGCTCCGCGGCTTCTTCGCCGGAGCGGACGCAATCGGAGATGCCGACGCCGCGGTAGGCGCCGCCCACGAGGGCGAGCCTTGGGTGGGCGCGAAGACAGCCCTCGATGGCCTCGACGCGGGCCAGATGCCCCACGTGGTACTGGGGCATGGCCTTGGGGTAGCGGCTCACGCGTGAGAAGAGCGGCGGCGCCGTCACTCCCAGCAGCTCGCCCAGCTCGGCGCGCGCGACACGCGTCAGCGTCTCGTCGTCCCCGTCGAGGATGCTCTCGTTCAGCGCGCCGCCCATGAACACGCGGAGCAGGGCGAAGCCGTCCGGGGCGCGGCCGGGGTACTTCACGCTCGAGAAGGTGCAGGCGATGATGGGACGCCGCTCGATCTGCGGCACGACGAAGCCGAAGCCGTCGAGCGGGTGCGGGATGTCGGCGCGCCGCCAGCCGAGCGTCACCGTCGCCGAGGACGCGTACGGAATGCCGTCGAGCAGGTGCGCCAGGCCTGGGTCCGTGTAGCGCAGCATGCGCCCGGCCTGGTGCGACTCGGTGGCGATGATGACCGCATCCGCCGTCGTCGGCGGGCCGTCCCGGAGGTCGAGCCGCCAGCCCGAGCCCTCGCGCGCGACATCGGTGACGCGGGCTTTGAGCCGGATGGCGTCGGAGGGCAGGTGGGCACCCAGGGCGCGGATGAGCTCCTCCATCCCTTCGGCCAACGTCACGAAGAGCGACCATCGCGCACCGCTCGCGCCGGCCGCTTCCGCGGGCGCCCGCCGCGCCCCGCGCCAGAGCCCGAGGATCAGACTCCGCTCCCTCCGCTCGAGCTCGAGGAAGCGCGGCATGGTGGCAGCGAGCGAGAGCGCGTCGGGATCGGCCGTGTAGATCCCCGCCACGAGCGGCTGGGCTACCCGCTCGAGCGCCTCGCTTCCGAGCCGGCGCGTGACGAAGGCGCCGAGGCTCTCGTCGGGATCGCCGCCCCGAGGCAGGATGAGATCCATCGCCATCCTGAGCTTGCCGGGCCAGGAAAAGAGGCCCGAGCGGATGAATGGCCCGAGCCGCGTCGGCGCCAGGAGCTGGAAGCCGTCCGGCAGCGGGTGGAGACGTCCGCGGAAAGCGACGTAGGTGCGGCGGAAGCGGTCATCGGTGCGCACGAGCCGGTCTTCGATGCCGAGCCGCTTGCAGAGCTGGAGCGCCCACGGCTTCTCCGAGAGGAAGGAGTCAGGGCCGCACTCGACGAGGAACCCT
>DASYVT010000055.1 GCA_035936835.1 Candidatus Methylomirabilota bacterium
TCCCCAGGCCGTCCCGGGAGTCAGTCGGGTCGCTGTCCTCTGGAATCCAGGTGATTCCCCCAACACGGAAAAGGACACGCTGAAACGAGCAGAAGCCGCGGGGCGGGCGCTGGGGGTGCGGGTTCAATTCGTTGAGGCGCGAGGGCCCGCCGATTTCGACAGGGCCTTCTCGGACATGACCAGGGCGCGCGCGGGTGCTCTGACTGTGTTGCCAAGCCCCATGTTCTTCAATGAGCGAAGACACCTCGTGGACCTGGCGGCAAAGAACCGGCTGCCGGCAGTGTACGCATCGAGGGACTATGTCGATGCCGGGGGCCTTATGGCCTACGGACCGAACTTTGCTGATATGTTTCGCCGCGCCGCCACCTACGTGGACAAGATTCTCAAGGGGGCGAAGCCCGCCGACCTGCCCGTCGAGCAGCCGACGAAGTTCGAGCTGGTCATCAACCTCAAGGCGGCCAAGGCCCTCGGCCTGACAATCCCGCAGTCGGTGCTGGGGCGGGCGGACGAGGTCATCGACCGTCGCAGGTTCCTCACTGGCACGGGTGCGGTGCTCCTCGTCGCGCCGGTTGCGGCCGAGGCCCAGCAGGCGGCCAAGGTCGCTCGAATAGGCTACCTGGCGGGTAACGTGTCCGCTAGCCCCCACCTGAACGAGGCCTTCCGTCAAGGACTGCGTGACCTCGGTTACGTCGAGGGCCGCAACGTCGTGATCGAATACCGAGATGCCGAGGGGAAGCTCGAGCGGCTCCCCGCTCTCGCGGCCGAATTGGTTGCGCTCAAGGTTGATGTCATCGTGGCCGGAGGCACACCCCAAGCCCTCGCCGCCAAGCAAGCGACCAGGACCCTCCCCATTGTCTTCGCTGCTGCTGCCGATCCGGTTGCGAGCGGGCTCGTCACCAGCCTCGCGCGGCCGGGCGGCAATGTCACGGGGTTGTCCCAGCAAACCTCGGAGCTAGTCGGCAAGTGTCTGGAACAGCTCAAGCAGGCCGTTCCGGGGGTCACCCGGGTCGCTGTCCTCTGGCAGCCAGGTGCCTTCGGCGAACGCACGGAAAAGGACATGCTGAAGGGAGTAGAAGTCGCGGCACGGGCGCTGGGGGTGCGGCTTCAATTCGTTGAGGCGCGAGGTCCCGCCGATTTCGACAGGGCCTTCTCGGACATGACCAGGGCGCGCGCGGGCGCTCTGACTGTGTTGACAAGCACCATGTTCGTCAATGAGCGAAGACGCCTCGTGGACCTGGCGGCAAAGAACCGGCTGCCGGCAGTGTACCCATGGAGGGAGGGTGTGGATGCCGGGGGCCTTATGTCCTATGGACCGAACCTTCCTGATTTGTTTCGGCGCGCCGCTACCTACGTGGACAGGATTCTCAAGGGTACGAAGCCCGCCGACCTCCCCGTCGAGCAGCCGACCAAGTTCGAGCTGGTCATCAACCTCAAGGCCGCCAAGGCCCTCGGCCTGACGATCCCGCCGTCGCTGCTGGGGCGGGCGGACCATGTCGTCGAGTGATGGCCCACATCCGATGGCGCACACAGCGCGAACCCTAATGAGCGTTAGACGCCGGACGTGACCATCCGACGGTAGGGGTATACTGACGCCATGAACGCGCACCTGCTGGCGGAGGCCCTAAAGCTAAGCCCCGACGATCGGCTTCGCCTGATTGAGGCGCTGTGGGAGACGCTCTCCGAGGAGGACATCCCTGTCACACCCGAGGAGCGTGCCCTTCTTGATGCTCGGCTGGCCGATCTCGAGGCGAATCCTGGGGATCAGAGTCCCTGGTCGGAAGTTAGAGCCCGTCTCGAACAGCGGCGTCGTTGACGCTCCCCGTCTTCCTCCGTCGAGCAGCCGAGCTCGACGTAGCAGCGATCGAGGACTGGTATGACAGTCAGCGTCAGGGCCTTGGTGGTGAGTTTCGGGAAGCGGTCGGCGACGCAATCGCGCGCATCGCGGATAACCCGCTCGGCTAACCGGAACGCTACCGCGGAGCCCGCCGCGTTCTTCTCCGACGATTCCCCTACGTCCTCTGGTACCGATCGTTTGAAAACTTCGTAGTTGTCCTGGCATGTGTTCACGGAAAGCGTGATCCCCGCGAGGTCCGTGCTCGGCTTCGCGGGGACGTCTAACTCCAGGTTGCAGCGGTAGTATAGTGGCCCGGCACCTCGCGACTTCCGGAGGCTCCATGACGCCTGATCGCATCACCGTTTCGGTCATCCAGCACCGCCTCGAGTCCATCGTCCAGGAGATGGGGGAGGCCATGCTCCGCACTGCGTACTCGCAGATCCTCAACTCGAGCCGGGATTTCTCCACGGCGGTCTTCGACGGCGAAGGGCGCCTGGCGGCGCAGGCCGAGCACGTGCCGATCCACGTGGGCGCGCTGCCGTGGGCCGTCAAGGCGGTCGCCGAGTACTTCACGGGGCGCATACGCCCCTCCGACGTCTACCTACTTAACGACCCGTACCACGGCGGCAATCACCTGCCGGACTTGACCGTGCTGCTGCCGGTCTTCGTCGGCGAGCGCCTCGCCTTCTGGTCCATCAACCGGGCGCACCAGAGCGACATCGGCGGCGCCACCCACGGCGCCTACAACCCCGGAGCAACCGAGATCTGGCAGGAAGGCATCCGCATCCCGCCGCTCAAGCTCTACGACGCGGGAGAGCTGCGCGACGATGTGATGCAGATGGTGGCGACCAACGTCCGCCACCCCCAGGACTTCCTGGGAGACCTTCGCGCCATGCTGGGCTCGGCGCGCGTGGGTGAGCGCCGCCTCCTCAAGCTGGTCGATGACTACGGCATCGAGACCGCGACCACGGCGGTGGGAGAGGTCCTGGACAGCGCCGAGCGCCAGAGCCGCGCGTGCATCCGGGGATGGAAGGACGGCGTCTACCGCGGGCTCTCCATCCTCGACGACGACGGACACGGCATCGAGGACATCAAGCTCCGCGCCACCGTGACGAAGAAGGGCGACTCGCTGATCGTGGATCTCAGGCAATGCGACCCGCAGGTGATCGGCTTCGTCAACTCCTCGTACCCGAACACGATCTCGGCGGTGCACATGGCGCTCGCCTACCTCCTCGACCCGCGCATCCCGAAAAACGAGGGCACCTTCCGTCCGGTCGAGATCAAGGCGAAGCAGGGCACCATCGTGTGGCCCTATCCGCCGGCGCCGGTGACGCTCGCCACCAACCACTGCGCGCAGGAGATCGCCGAGGCCGTCATCAAGGCGCTGGCCGGCGCCTGCCCCGATCGCGCCCTGGCCGGCTGGTCGCGTCGCTTCCGGATCGCGATCTCGGGGAAAAACCCGCGCACCCAGCGCCCCTTCATCTGGCACCTCTTTCACGCGCGCGGCGGCGGCGGGGCCTCCTCCGCCGGTGACGGGTGGGAGACCGCCGGCGAAGGCCAGGCGGCAGGCGGCATCAAGTTCGGCAGCGTGGAGGTGGCCGAGGCGCGCTTCCCGCTGTTCTTCGAGCGCCACGAATTCCGTCCCGACTCCTTCGGCGACGGACAGTTCCGCGGAGGCGTGGGATCCGTTCTAACGTTGAAGATGGAGACGACAGAGGTCGCCAAGGGCAACACGGCCGGCGACGGCGTGCGCCATCCCTCCTACGGCATCCTCGGCGGCAAAGACGGCCGGCCCCACCGCTACGTCTTGCTGGCCCGCGGCAAGCGGCGCGTCCTCAAGACCAAGGAAGTCGGCATCCCCATTCCCCCCGGCGCCGTGTTCGACATCGTCTCCGCGGGCGGCGGCGGCTGGGGCAAGCCGTCGCGCCGCGAGCCGGCGGCCCGCGCCTCCGACCTCGAGAACGGCTTCGTGACGCGGAAGGCCGGCT
>DASYVT010000056.1 GCA_035936835.1 Candidatus Methylomirabilota bacterium
CTCCGGCTCTACGAGGAGACGCCGGCAATCGAAGGCGGCCGGCTAGTCGTGCCGAAGAAGCCGGGCCTGGGCCTGGCGTTCGACCCGGCGGCGATCAAGAAGTACCAGGTGGGCTGAGGCCTCTACGCCGGTTTGGCGGCGCGGAGCAGCGCCAGGTTCTCCTCGATCGTGTCGTCGCCCGTGATCGCGCGGAGCACGACGTCGTCGACTACACCCAGCCACTTCCCGAGCGCTTTCGGGATCTCGTCCGCCTTCTGCGCGGCGATGCACGTGTCGACGGGCTTGACGCCCATGCGCTCGAAGTGGGCGCCGTAGGCCGGGATCGCAGCGTAGCGGCCGCCTTCCTCCGCGAGCTTGTCGCAGGCCTTCGCGCCGAGGGCGATGCGGACGTAGGCGAAGAGGGTGGGGGGCTTCCGTCCCGCCGCCTGGGCGCCGTCGCGCACCCAGCCGGCCGAGACGCGCGCATGCTCGGCAGTCAGCCAGTTGAAGAGCACGCCGTCGGCGATCTCCCCCGCCAGGCGGCACATCTTGGGGCCGAGCGCCGCCACGATCACGCGCGTCTTGAGCTGGGACTTCAACGCCGCCACGCCGTCACGCACGCGGGAGAGCGAGTTCGGGTTCGGGCTGCCGACGCCCAGGAGCAGGCGATCGAGCGGGAGCGCTGTGGCCCGCACACCCTGGACGATCGCCTCGGGTCCCCGCGTGTGGAGCGGAATGACGCCGATGCCGAGCTCGATGCGCTTCGTCTCGCCCGCCGCATGTGCGAGCGCGGCGAGGCCGTCGAACGAGCCTGGGTGATTGACCCAGAAGGAGCTGTACCCGAGCGCTTCGGCTTCCCGCGCCGAGGCGCGGATGATCTCGGGAGTGGTGCCGGCGAACAGGGCGAAGCCGCGTGCCATCACGCCCTCCTCTTGCGGAAACGGGAAAAGTCGGGCTTCCGCTTCTCGAGAAACGCCCGCGCGCCTTCCTGCTGCTCTTCCTTCCAGAACTCCGGTGTGATGGTCAGGCGCCGGACCGCATCCCCCTGCCCGAGAACGTGGTCGAACTCGGCGACGAACGACGCCTTGAGAATCCGGAGGCAGGTGGGTGAGAGCGCCAGCAGCTCCTCGCACCAGCGCCCGACCTCGGCGTCGAGCTCGGCCAGCGGCACCACCGCGTTGGCGAGGCCCCAGTCCAGCGCCTGCTTCGCCGTGTAGCGCCGGCAGAGCATCCACATCTCCCGGGCCCGCTTCTGCCCGATCACATGCGCCAGATAGTTCACGATCGGCCCCCCGGCGGGGCTGCCCACGCGCGGGCCGTTCTGGCCGAACACCGCGTGGTCGGCGGCGATCGTGAAGTCGCAGAAGTATGCCAAGTGGTTGCCGCCGCCGATCGAGTAGCCGTTCACCCGCGCGATGACAGGCTTGGAGCAGCGCGACACGGTCACGTGGAGCATGTACGGCTCGAGCACCTGCCGCTCGAGCCCGCCTTCCTTTTCCCAGTTGACGTCGCCGCCCGCGCAGAAGGCCTTATCGCCGGCGCCCGTGAGCACGACCACGCCCACCTCGTCGTCGACGTTGGCCTCTTCGAACGCCAGCGTCAGCTCCTTGATCGTGTCGCCCGTGAACGCGTTGTACTGCTTGGGCCGGTTGATGGTGATCCGAGCGACGTGGTTCCGGGTCTCGTACAGGACGTCCTTGTAGTCACGCGGCACGATCGGGCTCCTTCCGAAGAGAGAGGGTAGAGGCCACCGCGACCTTATCCCGGAGTGCGGTCGGGCGCAAGCCGGGCCGGTCTCCGGGGTCCTTGACCGGCCCCGCGCCCGGCGCTAAGCTCGGCAGGCTTTCGCCCCTTACCCGTTTCCGCGTAAAGGAGAGCCCGCGATGCAGAAGCGAGCGGCAGTCGAGAGCACCGCTGAAGCCTATCTGGAGCTCCTCGCCGCGCGCGGCGTCGAGTACCTCTTCGCCAACGCCGGGACGGACTTCGCGCCGCTCATCGAAGCGTACGCCAAGCGCGACGCCCAGGGTCAGGCGGCCCCGCGGCCGATTACCGTCCCGCACGAGGTGCCCGCCGTCGCGATGGCCCACGGCTACGCGATGGTCTCGGGACGGCCCCAGGCGGTCATGGTCCACGTGATCGTGGGCGCGGGCAACGCCGTCGGCGGCATCATCAACGCCGCGCGCTCCAACGTGCCGATGCTCATGAGCGCCGGACGGAACCCCATCACGGAGGCCGGACATTCCGGCAGCCGCGACCGGCCCATCCACTGGGCGCAGGAGTCCTTCGACCCGGCGGCGATGGTCCGCGAGTTCGTCAAGTGGGACTACGAACTCAGGAGCGCTTCCGATCTCGAGACCGTGGTGGACCGGGCGCTGACGTTGGCGCAGGCCGAGCCTCAAGGGCCGGTCTACCTCACTCTGCCCCGCGAAGTGCTGGCGGAGCGCCGGGAGACGATCGAGTACGCCGATCCCGCCCGCATGGCGAAGCCTGCCGCGCTGGTGCCGGCTCCGGAAGCCGTGGCCGAGGCCGCGCAGCTTCTCGCGTCAGCGCGGAACCCGATCATCATCGTCAAGGCGGCGGGCCGCGATCCAGGCGCCGTTGCCGCTCTCGTGGCGCTGGCCGAGGCGCTCGGCGCGCCGGTCTTCGACCAGTTCCATACCTACGTCAACTTCCCCCAGGACCACCCGCTCCACGCCGGCTTCGATGCCACGGCCCATCTCGAGGAGGCCGACGCGATCCTCGTCGTCGAGTCCGACGTGCCGTGGCTCCCGCACCTGAAGCGGCCGCGAGCGGAAGCGCGGATCGTCCACCTCGGTGTAGACCCGCTCTTCTCCCGCTACCCGCTCCGAGGCTTCCCGATGGACGTAGCCCTCGCGGGGACTCCGCGCCTCACCCTCCTGGCGCTCCGCGACGCCGTCGCGCGCTGCGTGGACGCCGCCGCCGTCGCGGAGCGCCTGAAGCGCTGGGAGGGCGAGCACGCCCGCCAGCGTGATGCCGCGGCGGCGCGGGCGCGCGCCGCGGAGGCCGACTCGCCCATCGACATGGCGTGGCTCTCGCGCTGCGTGGGCGATCTCGTGGATGACCGGACCATCGTGGTCAACGAGTACGACCTCGACGCGACACAGGCGTGCTTCCGGATACCTGGAACCTATTTCGCCGCTCCGCCGTCGGGCGGGCTCGGCTGGGGACTCGGCGCCGCGCTCGGGGCCAAGCTGGCGGCGCCCGACAAGACGCTGATCTGCTGCGTCGGCGACGGCGCTTACATCTTCGGCGCGCCCACCGCCGCTCACTTCGTGTCTCGCGCGTACAATCTCCCCGTCCTGTTCGTCGTCTTCAACAACCGCACCTGGAACGCGGTCAAGCGCGCCGTCCAGTCCTTTGCCCACGACGGCTGGGCCGTCAGGACCGGCTCCATGCCGCTGACCGCGCTCGAGCCGGCGCCCGACTACGAGCTGGTGTGCCAGGCCTCGGGCGGCCACGGCGAGCGGGTCGAGGACCCGGCGCAGCTCCCCGACGTGCTCAGGCGAGCGCTGCGCATCCTCAAGGAAGAGAAGCGCCAGGTTCTCCTCAACGTGATCTGCAAGAAGCCGTGATGAAGATCTTCGCCACGGGACCGAGCGGCCCGACCGAAGAGCTCGATCCGCTACTCCAAGCCGGCCACGAGGTCATCATCGGCCGCCCGCTCGACCAGCCCGGCCGGAAGGCCTACACGGAAGCGGAGCTGATCGAGGGCGCCCGCGGCGTTGACGTCATCCTCGCTTCACACCTCGAGACCGTCAGCCGCAGCGTCCTCGAAGCCGCGCCGGACCTCCGGCTCGTCATCGTGCCCTTTATCGGAACGGACAAGATCAACCTCGCCGCGGCCTCGAGACTCGGCATCCTCGTCGCCAACAGCCCGACGCCAGAGAACTTCATCGCCGTCGCCGAGGCGACCATCGGTCTCATCCTGATGCTGCTCAAGCGCGTCAAGCACAACGAGGCCAAGCTCCGCCGCGGGGAGTTGGCGCAGCGCCAGGACCGCGGCGAGTTCCTCTTCGGCAAGACGGTCGGCCTCGTCGGCCTCGGCCGCGTGGGCTCGCACGTGGCGCGGCGGCTCCGTAACTGGGATGTGCGCCTCCTCGCAGCCGATCCATATGTGCCGGTGCCCCACGCCGAGGCCCTCGGTGCGACGCTGGTGGATCTCGCCACATTGCTGGGCGAGTCGGACATCGTCTCGCTCCACGCGTCCCTGACCGACGAAACGCGGGGACTCATCGGCGAGAAGGAGCTCCGGCGCATGAAGCCCGGAGCACTCCTCGTCAACACGGCCCGCGGCGAAATGGCCGATGAGGAAGCCGTAGCCCGGGCGCTCGGTGAGGGCTGGATCGCCGGCGCGGCCATCGACGCGTTCGTCAAGGAGCCGCTGGGCCCCGGGAACCCGCTCCGCGGGGTCGATCCCGAGCGTCTCATCCTGACCCCGCACAACGTCAGCCACAGCGAGGCGGGCCGGCGCGCCAATCTCCGCCTGGCATTCGAGCAGATCCTCGCCGCCGGTCGCGGCGAGGCGCCCGTCCACTGCGTCAACCCCGAGGCGATCCCTCGTTGGAGGATCAGGCGATGAGCCAGCTTTCCATCCCCGTTCTCGACGCCGACGGCCACGTCACCGAGTCGTACCAGCAGATCGCGAAGTACCTCGACGAGCCCTGGCGACGGCGGCCGCTCACCTTTCCCCTGTACACCGCCGACGGCTGGGACCGGCGGCTCGTCGACAAGTTCCACGACTGGGCGGGCAACGCCGAGGAGTGGCTGCGGGCGCTCGACAAGGGCGGCATGGAGCTGACGGTGCTTTACCCGACCCTCGGCCTCTTCATGAGCTTCCTCAAGGATCGCGACTGGGCCGTCAGGCTCTGCCGCGCCTACAACACGCTCATGCACGAGGAGTTCATCAAGGTCAGCCCCCGGCTCCAGGCCGTCGCCCTCCTGCCCGTGCAGGATCCCAAAGCCGCCGCGCTCGAGCTGCGGCGCGCCGTCAGCGAGCTGGGCCACGTCGGCGGAATGCTCGCTGCCGACGGCAGCCACCTCCTGGGCGATGAGCGCTTCCTGCCCGTCTACGAGGAAGCCGACCGGCTCGGCGTCATGCTGGGCATACACGCCTCGGGCTCGCATCTCGGCGGCGCCGGCGTGGATCTCTTCCCGACATTCATCCAGGCCCACACCTGCTCCCACGCCTTCGGCCAGATGCGCCAGCTCACGTCCGTCGTCTTCGAGGGGATCCCCGAGCGCTTCCCGCGCCTGCGTCTGGCCTTCCTCGAGGCCGGCTGCGGCTGGGCGCCGTACTGGATGGAGCGCATGGACGACGAGTACGCCAAGCGCGCGGAGGAAGCGCCGGCGCTGCGCAAGAAGCCGAGCGAGTACATCCGGGGCGGGTCCATCTACTTCTCCTGCGAGGCCGACGAATGGCTGCTGCCGCAGGCGGTGAAGCTCGTGGGCGAGAACCAGATCGTGTACGCGTCCGACTTCCCCCACTGGGACCACAGCTACCCCGGCTCGATCGACGAGATCAAGGACCGCGGCGACATCACGGATGCGCAGAAGCGGAAGATCCTCGCGGACAATACGCGCCGCCTCTACGGCCTCAAGCCCTGAGCCGACCCCCGGAGAGGGAGAGATCCGATCAATGGACTGCTGCAGCCACGAGGGGCCGACGAAGGGCGACGCAAAGTTCGACTTCAAGAAGATCGCCGACGGCGTGCACGTCGCCGTCGCCGCGCCCGCCTACAAGGTGAATTGCAACACCGCGATCATCGAGAGCGACGACGGCGTGGTCATCGTGGACACGCACTCCAAGCCCTCGGCGGCGCGCGTCATCGTCGAGGGGCTGGGCGACATCACGAAGAAGCCCGTCCGCTACGTCGTCAACACGCACTTCCACTGGGACCACTGGCACGGCAACGAGGTCTACCCCGCCGCCTACCCCAACGCCGAGATCATCACCAATCAGCTCACGCGGGAGGCGATGGTGCGGAAGGGGCTCAAGCGCATCCAGGACCACGTCCGCCAGGTGCCGGGCGAGATCGCCAAGCTCAAGGCCGACCTCGCCGCGGCCACCACCGCAGCAGAGCGCGCGAAGCTCCAGGCCGACCTGGGCCACGCCGAGTCGTACCTTGCCGAGGTGACGGCGCTGAAGCCCGCGCTCCCCACCATGGCCTTCGAGCGGACGATGAAGCTCTACCGCCGCGACCGCGAGATCCATCTCCTCTATCTCGGGCGCGCCCACACCGAGGGGGACGTGTTCGTCTATCTCCCGAAGGAAAAGGTGGTTGTTACGGGCGACGCCGTCATCGGCTGGACGCCCTTCATGGGCGACGGCTACCCCGAGGACTGGGTGACGACGCTGGACCGCCTCGCCGAGCTCGACTTCACCCACATCATCATGGGCCACGGCGAGCCCGCGGGCCGCGACTGGCTCCGGATCTTCCGCGGCTACGTCCATGACATGGTCGAAGCCGTCCGCGAGGAAGCGGCCCGCGGCGCCACGCTCGAGGAAGTCCAGCGGCGCGTGCCGGACCGGCTCGCCCCCACGTACGAGAAGCCGTTCTCCACGTACGGCGACTACAGGCCGTGGCGCGCGGGCCTCCTGCGCAACATCGAGCGCACCTACGCGATGGTCAGCTGAGGTGCGGGACGGCGGGGCGCATCTCATCGGCAGCGTGCCGCTGGCCGACGCCGAGACGGTATTCCGGACGGTCTGCGCCGCGCTCGGCTCGCATCTCTCCCGCCTCCCGGACGGCGAGACGGGCGAGCGCCGCCGCTGGATCTACTTCCAGCGCCTCATGCTCGAGAAGCATCCGGCCATGGAGGTCGATCCGACCGTCCCGCTCTTCGCGCTGCGCCAGTGGGACGGCAAGCTTCTGCGCGAGATGCACCTGCTTCGCTTCCGGTCGGGGACCGATCCGGACAGCGTGACGTTCGAGACGGGGTATGCGCCTGCGGCGCGCGCCTCGTATGAGACCTTCCAGGCGCTACAGGCTGCCGGGGTGATCCCGCCACGCGTGCGATTCCAGGTCTGCCTGCCGACGCCGATGGCGAGCGCCTACAGGTACGTCAGTCCGAGGGCGCGCGAGCCGTACATCCAGGCGTATGAGCGCGCCCTGCGACAGGCCCTGGACGGCATCGTGAGCGCGATCCCCGCCGCGCAGCTCGCGATCCAGTGGGACGTCTGCCAGGAGGTGTTGGTCTACGAGGGCTTCTTCCCCGACAGACCAGCCGACTACAAGCATCAGATCTCGGCCGAGCTGGCGCGGCTCGGCGGGGCCGTGCCCGACGCGGTCGAGGTCGGATATCACCTGTGCTACGGCTCGCCCGCGGACGAGCACCTGGTCATGCCGCGCGACATGGCGGTCATGGTCGAGATGGCCGACGGTCTGCGCCAGGCCCTCGGGCGGCGCGTCGACTTCCTGCACATACCCGTGCCCAAGGACCGGACCGACGCCGACTACTTCCGCCCGCTCGCTCGGCTGCGGGGCTTCGACGACTCCGCTCTGTATCTCGGGCTGATACACCACGACGACCGCGAGGGTGACCTCGCTCGCATCAGCGCGGCACGGTCATTCGCGGACAGATTCGGAGTCGCCGCCGAGTGCGGCTGGGGGCGGACGGACCCCCAGCGCGTTCCGGCCTTGCTCGAGAGCCACCGCGCCGCCGCTCTGCACATGCGGCGGGCGCCCGCACGAGATCGAGCAGGACGCGCGCCCGGGGTGTAATATCAGCACCCCGGCAGACGTAGTCCAACCCCAGAACCAAGGAGACCACGAGATGGCCCAAGAGAAGATTCCGCTGGACGCGCAGCGCTTCGCCACAGGCATGACCTGGAAGGACTACCTGGCCCAGATGGGCGACACCAAGGCCCGCACCGAGGAGAACTACAACAAGGCCTCGCTGACCGCCGAGGAGAAGCAGTTCTTCAGCTCCTTGGGCCAGGTCAAGTCAATCCTCATGCTCGCCGAGAACTGGTGCGGGGACGTCCACCGCAACTCGCCGATGATCGCGCGGATCGCCGAGGCGATGCCGGGCTGCGAGCTGCGCGTGCACCTCCGCGACCAGAACCCCGACCTGACGGACTGCTTCCTGAACAACGGCTACCGGTCCATCCCCATCGTCGCTTTCTTCGACAAAGACTGGAACGAGATCGGGCGTTGGATCGAGCGGCCGGGAGCCGCCACGCAGAAGATGTTCGCGATCCGCGCCACGACGCTGGACGTCGCGACGGAGGACAAGAAGGACGCCGCGATGGCCGAGTTCCGGAAGCAGGTCCAGGCCGGGTACGACGGCCCAGCCGACAAGAGCTTCTGGCGCGAGACGGCGAAAGAGGTGCGCGGGGTGCTGGAGACGCGGCTCGGCCTCGCAGCCAAGAAGTAGCCGACCGGCGGGATCGCCGAGCCGGGCGCTCAGCTCCGCTCGGCGATCTCGCGCATCTTGCGGAAGGCCAGGTAGCGGAGCCGGTTCGCCTCCGGCATCTTGGAGATGTCCACCTCGGCCACCGTCAGCCCGTACGCCTCGTAGGTCGGGATGTCGCGCTCGGCGAGCGGGGCCATCGACTTCTTCCGCTCGAATGCCGCCTCGATGTACGGCGCCAGCTCCTCCATCTTCCGCGCCTGCCGGGCGGCGTCGCGCTCCCTGAACTCCGGCATTACGTCGCGCGCGAACAGCTCGAGCGACTCGCAGATGTGCTCGTGCCGGTTGTTGCCGCCCTGCTGGATGAAGACGGTCTGGTCCACCCCGTTCGCCTCGAACTGCCGCAGGCTCTCCGCGAGCTGCGCCGGCGCGCCGATGCAGCCAGTTCCGCCGCCGAGCACTTCGAGCCCGATCTGCTCTCGCACGGCGACGAACTTCTTCCAGATGTCTGTCCGCCCAGGCGTGTGCTTGCCGAAGCTGTAGTGGTGACCGAGCGCGAACTGGAAGAAGCGGAAGCCGTCCGTGCCGCGCCGCCCGGCCTCCTCGGCGTCGGGATGGCACGAGAAGCCCGTGACCATGGCAACGTTCGGGTTGACGCTGTGGCCGATCGGCACGCACTCGCGCTTGAACGTGTCGTAGTAGTCCAAGATCCAGTGCGCCGCCTCCGCGGGATCGATGAAGGCGAAGGTGAGCGCGCCCATCCCCAGCTGCGCGGCCAAGTGAATGGTCTCGCGGTTCGAGCAGGCCACCCAGAGCGGCGGGTGCGGCTTCTGCACAGGCTTGGGCACGACGTTGCGCACGGGCATCGCGAAGTACTTGCCCTGGTAGCCCGGGTACGGGTCCATGGCGAGCATATTCGCGACCTGCTCGGTGGTCTCGCGCCACATCGCCCGCCGCTCGGCGGGGTCGATGCCGAAGCCTTCAAGCTCCGCGCGCGATGCCGACTCGCCGGTTCCCCACTCGACGCGGCCGTTGGAGACCAGGTCGAGCGTGGCCAGCCGCTCCGCAACCCTTGCGGGGTGGTTGTACGCGGGCGGCATGAGGGTGATGCCGTGCCCGAGACGGATCCGCTTCGTGCGCTGCGACGCCGCGGCCAGGAAAACCTCGGGCGCCGAGGAGTGGGAATACTCCTCGAGAAAGTGGTGCTCGACCTCCCACGCGTAGTCGATGCCGAGCCGGTCGGCCAGCTCGACCTGGCTGAGCGCGTCCTGGAAGAGCTTGAGCTCGCCGCCTTCCGGCCACGGGCGCGGGAGCTGGTGTTCGTAGAAGATGCCGAAGCGCATTGCCCTCTCCTTTCGCCTGCGTCAGACCTGCGCTGGGACAGTACCATAACGCCCGCCCGGTCAGCATCAACGGAGGCACGACAGTCGCGATCGTGCGACAATATCACTATGACTGAGACGGCGACATGATCGGGCATCGGTTGATCCCCCTGCTAGCGGTTCTCGTGCTGGGCCTCGCGTCGGATGCCTGGGCGGGCCCGCCGACGGATCAGCTGCGCACGTATACCGACCAGGTGCTCAAAGTCCTGCAGAATCCCGCGCTCTCGCTGCCGGAGCGGCGCGAGGCGGTCAAGCACCTCGCCGAGGAGGTCTTCGAAGTGACGGAGACGGCCAAGCGGGCCCTTGGCCCGCACTGGCTGCAGCGGACCCCGGCCGAGCGCGAGGAGTTCGTGAAGCTGTTCGCGAACCTGCTCGAGCAAACGTACATCGCCAGGATCGACGAGTTCGGCGGGGAGAAGCTCACGTACGTGAGCGAGCAGATCGACGGCGACCGGGCGACCGTCCGGGCGCGCATCACGACCAAGAACGGCACCGAGGTGCCGGTCGAATCACGGCTACTGCGGAAGGAGACCCGCTGGCTGATCTACGACATCCTCGTCGAGAACCTGAGCCTGATCTCCAACTACCGCTCGCAGTTCGATCGGGTGATCCGAACCACCTCGTACGAGGAGCTGGTCAAGCGTCTGAAAACCCGGGGCGAGTTCCTCAGCGAAAAGAGCACCAAGACCCCGCGACGGGCCGGTCAGGGCAACCGCTAGCCGGCCGTCTCACGGCGCCGCGGTCTCGCGCTACGAGCCCGCCGCCTTCTTCACCAGGCCCGACATCGTCTGGGCATCGCTGTCGTTCATCTCACGCAGGCCCGTGACGACGCCGTCCCGGTCCACCGACGGCCTGTTCTGGCTCACCTTCCACTTGCCGACCAGCCGGGTGAGCGGGATCTCGATCCCGACGATGGCGCCGAGCATCTGCTCGACGAAGTCGGCGGGCGCGTCCGTGACCTTCCACGGCTCCGCCCTCCCCGCTTCGTAGCGTTTCGTGAGCCGCTCCACCAGCCCCCGCAGCCACGCGCGGTCCTCGATGATCCGCATGGGACCGTACGCGTGGACGACGATGTAGTTGTACGTCGGCACGACCTTGCCCGTCTCCCGCTTCGTCTGGTACCACGAGGGCGAGATGTACGCCTGGGGCCCCTGGAAGACGGCGAGCGCCTCGACGTCCCGTGAGAAGTCGCGCCACACCGGGTTGCCGCGCGCCACGTGACCCCGCAGCGTCCCGAATGGCGCCGGCCCGGGATCGAGCTCGAGGGGGATGTGGTTCGCGTTGAGCCCGTCCGAACCGAGGGTCACCAGCGCGGCCAGCGAGTGGTCGTGGATCAGCTGGCGAAGGACGTCGGGCCGTGTCTCTTCGAAATGCGACGGGACGTACATGCTGGCTAGGGCGACTCGCGCGGCTTTACCGCCGCGGCGGTCGGCACGACCGGCTCCTGGCGCCCTGCCTCCCGCGCCCCGGGGCGCTCGTCCTGCTTCGCCTTGAGCTTGGCGACGAGGTCGGGGTAGCCCGAGCGCTGGATGACCGCGTTGAACTGCGAGCGGTAGTTGCCGATGAGGCTGATGCCCTCGATGCTCACGTCGTAGACGGCCCAGCGCGAACCGTTCAGGAACATGCGGTAGTCGATCGGGATCTCCGTCGCCTGCTTCGTCACGATCCGCGTCTTGACGACCGCGAGGTCGCCGTCGATGACGTCGCCGGGGTACTGGATCTTCTCCCCGGAGTAGCTCTCGATCTTGGTGATGTACGCGTTCTCGAGGAGATCGCCGAAGACCGCGACGAACTGCTCGCGCTCGGCGGGCGTGCGCGCCTGCCAGTGACGCCCGAGGCTCCGCTGCGAGATCTCGGTGAAGTCGAAGATCTGGTTGACCACCGCCCGGATCCTCCTCCGGCGCTCGGCCGTCCCCGCCTCCTTCTTGAGCTCGGGATCCGTGACGATCTTCAGGACGAGGTCGATCGACCCGCGGAGCTGGTCGGTGGGGACGCCGGCGACAGCGTCGCGCGCCACGAGGAGCGCCAGCACGGCGGCGAGGGCGGCGAGGGCGCGGGTCATAGCGGGGTCATCTTATACCGAAGCGCAACCCAAAGCCACCCGCCTCCAGCCGACCCATGCTAGGATACCGGTCGGTGAGCCGCGGGTCCTGTGAGGTCGACATGAGGAGATCGCCATGAGCCTGTTCAAGGAGCTGAACCATGTGAGCATCACCGTCACCGACGTCGCCAAGGCGCGGGAGTTCTACACCGGCCTGCTCGGACTCGAGGAGATCCCGCGCCCGGCCTTCGACTTTCCCGGCATCTGGTACAGCCTCGGCGGCGGCCTCTCGTTGCACATCATCCTGAACGACCAGCTCGTGCGCCCGGCGGTCGAGCGGGAGAAGATCCTGGCGCGTTACGCGCACTTCGCCCTCTGGACCGAGGACGCCGACAAGACCGCGCGTCAGATCTCGGAGCTGGGGTTGCCCTGCCGCGACGTCGTCTCCGGGCCGACGGGCCTCCGCCAGGTCTTCGTCAAGGATCCGGACGGCAACATGGTGGAGTTCATCGGCCCGACGAAATCCGCCGCGCCCCGGCGCATGGAGTCCTAGCGGGCGGCCGGATCGCTGCCGGTTTCCGCCTCCCGCCTGACAATTTCGGGGCCTCGGGGCGCCCCGAGCCTCGTAATTACACGTTTCTGTGACCCGCACGAAGTGGCCCGGCCCTTGCTCTGTGATGAATCAGGACTTGTACTATGCGCACTGCCAGAGCCCCTTCGCCCGCGCCGGACGTTCGCGCTCGCATCTTACTCGTCGACGACGATCCCATGATCACCCAGCTCATCATCGACATGCTGAGCCTGGACGGGGTATCGCATCGACACCGCGCCGAACGGCATCGCGGCGCTTGAGAAGGTCCAAGGCCGGCGCTACGACCTGATCCTGACCGACCTCCACATGCCCGAGCTGGACGGCGCCGGCCTCTCCCGGGAGTTGGCGAAGCGTCAGACACATCCGCCGCAGAAGATCATTTTCCTCACGGGCACCGCGGGAACCTCAGAGGCGCATCGCCTCGTGCAGGAAACCGGTCTGCCGCTGCTGCGAAAGCCCTTCAACCTCGTCGAGCTGCTGGAGCTGGTTCGGAAAGTCCTGGGCGCCGCGTAGGGAGGAGCTCGTCAAGAAGGTCAGGGCCCGTCTGCCCTGAACGGCTGCGCCCTACCCGAGGGACTTGAGGAACTCCGCGTTGGTCGCGGTGAGGCGGAGGCGCTCGAGCATGGCCTCCATGGCCTGCACCGGCTTGGTGCCGGAGAGCGCGCGACGGAGGAGATGGATCTTCTTCAGCTCGTCCTCGGTGAAGAGGAGCTCCTCGCGGCGGGTGCCGGATTTGAGAATGTCGATGGACGGGAAGATGCGGCGGTCGGCCAGCTCCCGGGTGAGATGGAGCTCCATGTTCCCGGTGCCCTTGAACTCCTCGAAGATGATGTCGTCCATCCGGGAGCCCGTCTCGACCAGGACCGTGCCCACGATCGTGAGCGACCCGCCCTCCTCGAGCTTGCGGGCTGCCCCGAAGAAGGCGCGCGGCATCTGGAACGCGCGGCTGTCGATGCCGCCGGACATGGTGCGCCCGCGCGAGCTCAGCTCGTTGTTGTACGCGCGCGTCATGCGCGTGAGGGAGTCGAAGAGGACGAGCACGTCCCGCTTCTCGAGCACCAGGCGCTTAGCCTTCTCGAGGACCTGCTCGGTCACCTCGATGTGCCGGCGGTAGGGGTTGTCGTTGCTCGAGGCGACGATTTCCGCCGCCTTGCCGATGGTCATCCGGAAATCCGTCACCTCCTCGGGGCGCTCGTCTACCAAGAGAATGATGACGATTACTTCGGGGTGGTTGGCGAGCACCGCCTTGGCGATGCCTTGCAGCAGCATGGTCTTCCCCGTCCGCGGCTGGGCGACGATGAGCCCGCGCTGGCCCCGGCCGATGGGCGAGACCAAGTCCATCGCGCGCATGGACAGCTCGGACGCCGTGGTCTCGAGCTTCAGCCGCTCGTAGGGCTGGACCGCGGTGAGGCTCTCGAAGCCCGAGGTCGCGGCGGCCGGCGGCGGCATCCGTGATGGACCCGGCCCGCGCGACCCGCTGGGCTGGTGCCCTCCCGGCCGGCGGGAGTGGTGAGACCGTCTACTCAACTGTAACGCTCATGTCTGAAGACCTCATTGCCGCATGGGAAGGCTGACGAGCCCGGCTCGCACACGGGCTGGAGTGCTCCCCGCAGCACTGCGCTTGGGGTAGCTAACAGTCTAACTCAAAACGCTGGTTTCCGAATAATCGCCTCGCCCGGCGCTACTGGGTCAGTTTGGAGGCGCGCCTAGCCGGTCCGCGCCAGGAGCGCCAGGATCGCCTCGGCGACCGCCGCCGGCTGCTCGCGCGGCAGGAAGTGGCCGCCGCCTGGCACGACCCGGCGCTCCGTGCCGGCCGGGAAGAGCGGCATGTGGCGCTCGGACTGCCGCGCCGGGTCGACCGTGTCCTCGGCCCCATGCAGCACCGTGGTCGGCACGGTGATCGGGGGCCGCTCCGCGAGACGCCGCTCCAGTGGATCGAAGCGCGCTTCGCCTGGCGCATTGCCGTGCCGGTGGCGGTAGGAGTGGATCACCACCTCGACGAAGTCGGGGCTGTCGAATGATTGCGCCGTGCGGTCGAAGGTGGCGTCGTCGAAGCGCCAGCTCGGCGACCATTCGCGCCACAGGAGCCGGCAGATCTCGCGCCGGTTCTGCTCGAGTCCCCGGCGGCCGCGCTCGGTGTTGAAGTACCACTGGTACCACTTGGCCCGCTCCTCGGCCGCGGGCGCGGGGCGCGACGGCGCCGTCGTGTTCTGCACGTTGTACCCGCCGATGGTCACCAGCCCGCGCACGCGGGCCGGCGCCACGATCGCGGCGATGCACGCCGCGCGGCCGCCCCAGTCGTAGCCGGCCAGCGCGACGCGCGGCAGCGCGAGGGCGTCGATGAAGTCGAGCAGGTCCTGTCCGATCGCCGCCTGCTGGGCCATGCGCGGCGCCGCGGGGTCGAGGAAGCGGGTCGGTCCGTAGCCGCGCAGGTAGGGCACGAGGACGCGATAGCCGGCGGCGGCGAGCGGCGGGGCCACCCCGTCCCAGGCTCGCACATCGTCGGGAAACCCGTGCAGGAGGACGACGGGGAAGCCTCGCGGATCGCCGTGCGCCTCGTAGGTGATCTCCAGACAGGGCGTCCGGGCCGTGAGCGTCATTACACCCGTTCAACGTCGGGCCGGCCGAACATCCCGTAGGGGCGCACGAACAGCATCGCGATGAGCACGAGATAGGAAGCGACATTGCTGAAACCCCCGCCCAGGAGCGGATCGACATACCCCGCCGCCAAGCTCTCCAGCACGCCGACGACGACGGCGCCGGCGAGGGTGCCGGGAATGCTGTCGAGCCCGCCGATGATGACGATCGGGAACACCTTGAGCCCGACGAGCGCCATGCCGAAGCCGCCGCCGGACACGACCGTCCACAGCGTGCCCGCGCAGACCGAGAGAACGCCCACCATGGCCCACGTCAGGGCGAAGTGGCGGTTGAGATCGATGCCGACCGCCATGGCCGCCTGCTGGTCGTCCGCGATGGCCCGCAGCGCGACTCCGGTCCTGCTCCGGCTGAAGAACCAGCTCACGGCGGCGACGCAGACCAGAGCGACCCCCGCCCCGACGAGCTTGCCGACCGCGACCGGCACGCCGTGCACGACGAGCGGCTCCTGGGGGATCGGAAGGGGGATCGCGGCGGGGATGTCCGTGAACACGAGGGCGGCCGCACCGCGCATCAACGCGCCGAGCCCGAGCGTGACCATGATTAGGGAGATCAGCGGACGACCGCCGAGCCGGCGCAGGATCAATCGGTTGAAGACGAAGGCCAGCGCCACCATGCCGGCGCACGCGGAGCCGAGGGCTCCGGCCAGGCCGAGCCCCAGCGCGTGCAGCCCTGTGGCCACCAGCCGCGAGGCGACCATCGCCCACTCGCCCAGCGCGAAATTGATCATGCGGGACGCCTTGTACACAACCACGAAGGCGAGGGCGATCGGGGCGTAGACCACACCGGCCAGCACCCCATCCACGAACAGGGAAACGAAGAACAGCACGTTCGCTCCCTCGTCGGCGATCAGTCGCGAGGCCGTCCTGCCAGCGCCTTCGCGACCTCCGCCACCGAGGGCATCCCGGGCGCGTCCTTGTAACCGGCGAGAGATTCGTAGATCTCCGCGGCGGCCCGAAAGAAGCCGTCGGGAAGCCCGGCGTCATCGAACGTCGCCGCGATCTCCGCCATCTCACCGGTGAATCGCCAGGCCTTCCGTGCGGTCTCGCCGGCGGCGCGCTCGGAGCGGGCTCCCAGCTCCGGCTGGCTCCGCGCCCACTCGTCCAGCAGCGCCTGGTCCACGCCGGCCCGGATCGCCAGCGCCCGGATGCTCACGAGGAGCGCCGCCGTGCCCTTCGTGTACGCGGCATAGGCCATCTTGAGCGCGGAAGCCGCGCCGGGTCCGCCGTC
>DASYVT010000057.1 GCA_035936835.1 Candidatus Methylomirabilota bacterium
CAGAAAGTCCACCCCGCCGAGATCGGCGCCGGCGGCTCAACGCCGTTGAGCTGCCGGTAGAGCGCGTGGTACTCGACGAGCTCCTTGGCGACCTCGGGCCACGGCTTCTGCGGAATGATGAGGATGCCTACGCCCAATTCCGCCATGATCTTCACCGATTCGGGCGACACGGCCGCCGCGTAGGTGCGGCCGCGGAAGCTCTTGAAGGGCGCGGGGCGGATGTCGGCGCGCGGCTGGCTGACGAACTGCCCGTCGAACTCGCAGTAGCCCTTCTCGAGGCCTTCGAGCAGCATCCGCGCGTATTCCACGAAGCGCTCGCGACTCTCGCCCATGGGCACGCGCAATCCCTCGAACTCGACCTTGCCCGCGCCGCGCCCCAGCCCCAGGATCATCCGGCCGCCCGATATATTATCGAGCATCGATATTTGTTCCGCGACGCGCATCGGGTCGTGCCACGGCAGCACCACCACCATGGAGCCCAGCACGACGCGCGTCGTCCGCCCCGCCATGTACGTCAGGAACTGCAGCACGTCGGGGCACATGGTGTAGTCGGTGAAGTGGTGCTCGACGCTCCAGAGAGAGTCGAAGCCGAGCGGCTCGCAGAGATCGGCGAGCCGGAGCTCGTCACGGTAGACGTCGAAGTCGCTGCGGGCCCTGCCGGGGTTCTGAAAGACGGCGGCCATGCCGACGCGCATGCGGGTTCCCTCCTTGGGAGACGAGGCGTGCGCCTCGGCCCGCCAATCTTGCCTCACGACGCGGCCTCGCGCAAGGCGTGCCGGGGCCGAGAGGGACTGACGGGCGAAGCTGACGAAGGATCCGCAGGAATCTGGGAGCTGCGTCTGAGGCGCCATTTCGGGCAGCGCGCCAGGTGCAAGAATGCATTGACAATGCATGTGCAGTACGATTACGCTCCCTGGAGAGTTCCTAGTGGAAATCGTCGAGATCCTCTGGTCGGATGCTGACATCGAGCACATCGCCCGGCATGGAGTAAGCCCAGACGAGGTTGAAGAGGTAGTTGCGCTCAGGCCGGTTTGGCGTCGAGGGCGTCAGCATCCAGTGACAGGGCGTAAGAGCTTATATGCACTGGGCCAGACGGAGGCCGGCCGGTATCTATTTGTGGTGCTTTCCCCCCGCGGGGGAAGCCGTGCGCGCTGCATCACGGCGAGGGATATGGACTCTGCGACGCGAGCATTTTACATGCGCCATAGGAGGTAAGGCATGCCTCGGCCAAAGACACTGAAAAAGAAGATCCCCGCATTCCGGACAGACAACGAGGAGCGAATGTTCTGGGAGAAGGCTTCTCCCGGAGAATACATTCATCAGACGAGAGCGACCAAAGTGCGCGTATCGCCACAGTTTCGTCAGCAGGTCAAGGAGAGGAAACTGAATCTTACGCTGCGCATGGAGCCATCAAGAGTGCGAGCGCTAAAAGCTGCAGCTCATTATCATGGAATCCCCTATCAAACTCTGATGAGGATGTGGATCGTCGAGCGTCTCCGAAAGGAGCCGGTAGGTTAGGATGCGACGATGTGACAGTTCTGCAAGGCCGCGGCTCAGGATTTGACACGATCAAGCCGTTGCCATAGTCTTGCGCGCATCCCAGTGGGAATAACTGTGGAGGCTCTGCAATGAAGCATCGCGATGTGTACCGGACCGAGCTCACGCCGGTGAGCTTTCTCGAGCGCAACGCCTACGTCTTCCCGGACAAGACGGCCGTCATCCACGGCAGTCGGCACTACACGTACCGGCAGTTCGCGGAGCGCGTGAACCGGCTCGCCTCGGCGCTCCGGAAGGCCGGCATGACGAAGGGCGACCGGGTGGCGTTCATCTGCCCGAACATTCCGGCCATGCTCGAGGCGCACTATGGGGTCCCGCTGGCGGGCGGCATCCTGGTCGCGATCAACATCCGGCTCTCCTCCGACGAGATCGGCTACATCCTCAAGCACTCGGGGTCGAAGTTCCTGTTCGTGGACGCCGAGTTCGAGCCCGCGATCAAGCCCCTGGACCTCTCCGGCCTCAAGGTGGTCCGCGTGGACGACACGGGTGCCGGCGGCGACCCCTACGAGGACTTCCTCGCCACAGGCGCGCCCGGCGCCGTCGAGCCCGTGCTCGAGGACGAAGAGGAGACGATCTCGATCAACTACACCTCGGGCACGACGGGCCGCCCGAAGGGCGTCATGTACTCGCACCGCGGCGCCTGGGTCAACGCGATGGGCGAGATCGTCGAGGCGGGGATGAACTTCGAGACGAAGTACCTCTGGACGCTGCCCATGTTCCACTGTAACGGCTGGTGCTTCACGTGGGCGGTGACGGCGGTCGCGGGAACGCACGTCTGCTTGAGACGCGTCGAGTCCACGCGCATCTGGGAGCTGCTCGAGTCCGAGGGCATCACGCACTACTGCGGCGCGCCCACGGTCCAGATCGGCGTGGTCAACGACCTCAAGGCCCACCGCCTCGCGCGCCCGGTCACCGTCACCGTCGCCGGCGCGCCGCCCTCGCCGACCCTCCTCGGCAAGTTGAAGGAGCTGAACTTCCGCCCGGTGCACGTCTACGGCCTGACCGAGACGTACGGCCCGCACACGGTCTGCGCCTGGCACACGGAGTGGGACAGCCTGCCCGCCGAGAAGCAGGCGGCGCTGGCCGCGCGGCAGGGGCAGGGCTACGCGATCTTCGACCTGGTCCGCGTGGTGGACGAGGAGATGAACGACGTGCCGCGGGACGGCGAGACGCTGGGTGAGGTGGTGATGGTCGGCAACAACTGCGCCAAGGGCTACTTCGAGCAGCCGGAGGCGACGGCGGAGGCCTTCCGCGGCGGTTGGTTCCACTCGGGCGACATCGGGGTCTGGCACCCCGACGGCTACATCGAGCTGCGCGACCGGAAGAAAGACATCATCATCTCGGGCGGCGAGAATATCTCGACCATTGAAGTCGAGCAGTGCGTGGCGAAGCACCCGGCCGTGATGGAGTGCGCCGTGGTCGCGATCCCCGACGAAAAGTGGGGCGAGCGGCCCAAGGCTTTCGTCACGCTCAAGCCGGGCCAGCAGGCGACCGAGAAGGACATCATCGAGTTCTGCAAGCAGCACATCGCGCACTTCAAGGCGCCGGCGGCGATCGAGTTCGGGGACCTGCCGAAGACCTCGACCGGCAAGGTCCAGAAGTTCGTCCTGCGCGACAAGGAGTGGAAGGGCAGGGAGAAGCGGATTAACTAGCAGCCCGGGGGGTCGTCAGGCTGGGTGCTGCGCGAGCCACCGCGTCCGCAGCCGAAGCGACACGATCACCAGCAGCACTCCGAAGCAGAGCGCGGACGCGCCCACCAGCATCCCAAGGGCCAGGAGCCCGGCCCACGGCAGCAGGATCATCATCACGCCGAACGCGGCTGTCAGCACGCCGTTGATGATCAGCACCAGCTCGTCCCGCATGTCGCGGCGGAGCCGTATGGCGGCGAAGATGTGGAGGATGCCGCTCACGAAGACGAAGCCGCTCACGACGTAGAGCCAGAGGCGGGCGGCCGCGTCGGGGCGCAGCAGGGCGACGAGCCCGACGGCGACGGCGATCACGCCCTCGGTGACGAGCGGCCAGGAGCGCTCCTGGTTTTCCTCGGCCCGCACGCCGGCGACGATGGCGAGGATGCCGCTCAGGAGCACGGCCACGCCGAACCCCAACACGAGGGTGGGCAGCGCGATCTCGGGCCGTGTCAGCGCGAAGAGCCCGAAGAGAATAGCCAGGACGCCCCGAGCCGCCAGGGCCTTCCAGTTCCGCGCCAGCCCGCTGTACATGGCGGCATTCTATCAGCGTCGCGCCTCCGCGCGTGTAAGATACGGGAGCCGCGCGGCCGGAGACGGGGCCCGCAACCACGAGGAGGAGACGATCCGTGCGCTACTGGGATGACATCAAGGAAGGCGAGGTCGTCGAGCTGGGAAGTCGGACGCTCGACAAGGAGCGCATGGTCGCATTCGCCCGCGAGTTCGACCCGCAGCCCTTCCACACCGACGAGAAGGCGGCCGAGGCGAGCATCTGGGGCGGGCTCATCGCGAGCGGCTGGCTGACCGGCAGCGTGCTGATGCGCCTCTTCTACGACGGGTTCCTCAAGGACACGGCGAGCATGGGCTCTCCGGGGATCGACGAGCTGCGCTGGCTCAAGCCCGTGCGCCCCGGCGACACGCTGACCGGGCGACTCACTGTGCTGGAGACCGCGGCGTCGCGCAGCAAGCCCGACCGCGGCATCGTCCGCTCGCTGATGGAGGTGCTGAACCAGCACGGCGAGGTCGTCATGACCACCAAAGGAGTGAACTTCTTTAAGCGGCGTCCGGCAAGCGGCTAGCCGACTGACCGAGCGCCGCAGGCCGGCGAGAAGGGTCCAGATGCGAGGCGGCGCCCCGCCGTTCGAGGTGAGCGACGGCCCGGGCCGTCGCGAGACGAGGGCTGAGTTGATTCCGCACGCGAGGCGTAGTCTCTCTACGTTGAGCGTGCGGCCGAGGGCGCCAACGAAGCAGATGGGCCCTTATCGGCGGCCGGCTAGGGCATCCCCACCCGGCCGACGGCGGGAAGCTTGATAGCGGGACGCTTTACGTCGAGGCCGAAGATGAGGCCGAGCACGTTGACCTCGATCCCTTCGTCCCAGGCGGCCATGACGCCCAGCAGGCCCAGCGCCGAGAGCTGGAGGCCCGTGCCGCTCGGGGCCATACCGATGGGAGCGCCGTCTGGGAGATAGTCCTTGCCGATGGCCGTCGGCGGCAGGTTCAGCCTCAGCTCCGGTACCTCGCGCGCGACGAAGGCGGTGAAGGTGTTGCTGTTGGGGCCTGGCCAGGTCCGGTACGACGCGGCGTAGGGATAGGCGGCGACCGCGGCCTGGACCTTCTCGATGATCGCGTCCACGTCGGGGCCGCGGAGATCCACCAGGAGATCGGGCCGGCTGCCGAACCAGTGGTTGTCCGGTCCGGTGCGGTTGACGCGCAGGGCCGGCGCGCCTCGGCTCACGCCCCAGCCCATCACCTCGTAGCGCGTGTAGGAGGCGGCGCCGCTCTGCTTGACGGCGATCCAGGTGTGCACGGCCAGGAGGCCGCGCCAGCCGACGGCGCGCGCGGCGTAGACCTGCACCACAGCCTCGGGCGTGGTCGCCGGATCGGGTGCCTGGCCCGACGGCTCGCGTGAGAGCTGCCACCAGTTGCCGCGTGTCCGCTCGAGCGTGGAGCAGCCGGACCCCGTCGCGACCCAGGTCGCGAGAGCGCAGGCGAGCACGACAAGGCGGCATGCGCGCGCGGTCATAGGCGCACAGCATACCCCGCGACGGGGTGCCGGGGCGAGAAGCCGGGCTCGCTTAGATGAGCGGGACGGGGTAGCGGAAGGGTGCCCAGCCGATGCCGTCGACGGGCTTCGGCGTGTAGGCGGCGACCTTGCGTGACGAGGCCTTCGCCGCCGGCTTCCGGGCCGACGCCTTCTTCGCTACCGGCTTCTTCGCTGCGGGCTTCTTCGCGGCCTTCTTCTTCGCTGACTTCTTCTTTGCCATGGGCGGGAGTCTACACCAGCGCTGTCCGCGGAGCAATCGCCGCGGCGCCCCCCGCCCGGCAAGGGCCAGCTTGCCGGCGCGCGGCAGCCGCTTGATCGTGGCCTCGCGCCGGAGGGCGGCGGGGCGGTCCCGATGCCGCTCGCTCCACCTCAGCCTGACGGGCAGCCGGCTCCGTGTATACTTCGACGCGACCCCGCGGGCGTGCTGGCCGAGGCGGCGGGGCAGGTCGTTCGAGATACCGGTGTACAACGTGCCGTCGGCGCACTCGAGGAGGTAGCAGACCCATGCCATCAGGCGCCAGTATGCCCGAGCTCGACGCGGGGCAGGTGCATTACGAGTGGAACAATGCCATCGCGCCCCGGCTCGAGATCGAGCCCGGCGACACGGTGATCTTCCAGACGCGAGACGCCGCCGATGGTTTCTACTCGCGGGCGTCCACCCACGCCGACGTGCTCAACCGCGGGCCCTTCCGCGGGCATCCCTTGACGGGCCCGGTGCGCGTCCGCGGCGCCGAGCCCGGCGACGTGCTGGTGGTCGAGATCCTCGACGTGAAGCCCGCCGCCGACTTCGGCTGGACGGCGATCCGTCCCGGGCGCGGGCTCCTGCCCGAGTCGGATTTCTCGAAGCCGTTTCTCCAGATCTGGGATCTCGCCGACGGCACGCACGCGCGCATGGACCGTCGCGTCGCCGTGCCCATCGAGGCGTTCCCCGGCGTCATGGGCACGGCGCTCGACGAGCCCGGCGGGCACAGCACCATGCCGCCCAGGGAGAACGGCGGCAACATGGACATCAAGCAGCTCACGCGCGGCGCGACGCTCTACCTGCCGGTCTGGATGCCGGGCGCGCTCTTCAGCGTGGGCGACGGGCACGCCGCGCAGGGCGATGGCGAGGCGTGCGTCACCGCCGTCGAGATGCGCGTGCAGGCAACGCTCCGTTTCGGCCTCGAGAAGGGCCGCCGCCTCGAGGAGCCCCAGCTCCGCACGACGCGCCCCCTCGCCGCGGGGACCAACACCGCGCCCTGGTTCGCGACGACGGCCCACGGACCGGATCTTTTCGCGGCCGCGCAGCGGGCCATTCGCCACATGATCGACCACCTGGTCAGGGAGCGCGGTTTCTCCAGGGAGGAGGCCTACATCGTGTGCAGCGTGGCGGCCGATCTCAAGATCAGCGAGATCGTGGACGCGCCCAACTGGATCGTCTCGGCCTTCATGCCGGAGAGCATCTTCCCCTGATTTCACGGGGTTGTGACAATCCGGCCGGACCCGCCCGTACACTACAGTCGGGAGAGTGACGAGAGCGCCTATGTCGAGCCGAATGAGCCTGCCTTTGGTGGTCCACGAGCCCGGCGCCGGGCACGCGCCGGTCGTGCCCTTCCTCCGCCTCTCGGCGCTCTGGATCCAGATCACCGGCACCTGGTGCAACCTCGAGTGCACCCACTGCATCAACGCCTCCGGCCCCGACGAACCATGGCTCAAGCCCATCGCGCCCGAGGTCGCGCGCGCGGCCATGCGGGAGGCCGACGAGCTCGGCGTCAAGGAGATCTACTTCACGGGCGGCGAGCCTTTTCTCCACGGCGAGATTCTGGCGCTCCTGGCAGACGCGCTCGTGGTGGCGCCGACGACGGTCCTCACCAACGGCACGCTCATCGACGAGGCCATGGCCGACCGGCTCGCCGCGCTGGCCCGGGCCGCCGCCTACTCGCTCGAGATCCGCGTGAGCCTCGACGACACCGACCCGGAGAAGAACGACAGGGTCCGCGGAGCCGGCGCCTTCAACAAGGCCGTGCGCGCCATCCAGCTCCTGCACGAGCGCGGACTCCTGCCCATCGTGACCGCCACCGAGATCACGAGCCACGAGCACGCGGGCGGGCGGGGGATGTACGAGCGCTTCCGCGGGTTCCTCGCGGGCTTGGGCATCGAGAAGCCGCGCGTGAAGATCCTGCCGGTCTTCGCTCTCGGGCGCCTGAGCCGCGAGGGCGGGCGCCGTCTCACCGAGGAGGACCTCGAGGGCTTCGAGCGCGGGACGCTCCAGTGCTCGGAATCCCGCGTGGTCGCCGACGGCGGCGTCTATGCCTGCCCCATCCTGGCGGGCCTGCCCGGCGCGAAGCTCTCGGACGGCGGCCTCGAGGCGTCGTTCCGCGACGCCCCGCTCTACCATCCTTCCTGTGTCACCTGTCACGAGACGGGGATGACGTGCAAGAACGGGTAGTCGAGTACCGGCGCGTCGCGGTCTTCGGCGGCGTCTACAACAACGCCCAGGCGCTTCGCGCGACACTCGAAGACGCGCGACGGCGCGACGTCGAAGCGGTGTTCTGCCTCGGAGACATGGGCGGCTTCGGGCCTCATCCCGACCGCGTGTTCCCCTTGCTTAAGGACCACGGCGTTCTCGCGATCCAGGGCAACTACGACGAGTCGCTGGCGCAGGGCAAGACCGACTGCGGCTGCGGCTATACCGATCCGCGCGACAATCACTTCGCGCGCATCAGCTACGAGTACACGTTCGCCAACACCTCGACTGAAAACAAGGCGTGGCTCGGCGCGCTGCCGGGAGGCCGGCGGATCCGCCTTGGAGCCCACCGGGTGCTCATGTGCCACGGGTCTCCGAGGGTCATCAACGAGTTCCTCTGGGAATCGGCGACGCCGACGGGCCTTCTCAAGCGCTTCCTCGGTCAGGCGGAGGCCGACGTGCTCGCCTGCACGCATACCGGCATCAAGTGGCATCGCGAGCTGCCCGAGGGAAAGCACGCCGTCAACGTGGGCGTGATCGGGCGACCGGAGAACGACGGCTCGAGTAACGTCTGGTACACGGTGCTGACCGCCGGGCCCGACCTCTCGGTCGAGTTCATCCCCGTGCACTACGACTTCGAGACGCTGGCCCGCCAGATCGAGCAAGAGGGCCTGCCGCCCGAGTTCGCCGAGACCGTGCGTTCCGGCTGGTGGACCACCTGCCTCGAGAACCTCCCGTCAAAAGAACGCTCGCGCGGCAAGTTCTGAGGCGGCTCTGCAGATGGCGGTAGACGTGCTTCCCAACGATGCCCACAACGCCCTACTGGTGGCGAATGTCCACCCGCCAGACTGGCGCCAGCCCAACCCGGCGCCGCGCTACAACCTGGTCGTCATCGGCGGCGGCACCGCCGGGCTGGTGACGGCGGCGGGCGCGGCCGGCCTCGGCGCGCGCGTGGCGCTCATCGAGCGGCACCTCCTGGGCGGCGACTGCCTCAACGTCGGCTGCGTGCCTTCGAAGTGCGTCATCCGTTCCTCGCGGGTGGTCGGCGATATCCGTGCGGCCGGGGCGCTCGGCGTAAGGGTAAACGGAGCCGTCGAGCCAGACTTCGGCGCGGTGATGAAACGCATGCGCGGCATCCGCGCGCGGATCAGCCGCCACGACTCCGCCGAGCGCTTCAACGGGCTCGGCGTCGACGTCTTCCTCGGCGACGGTCGCTTCACCGGGCCCGACACCGTCGAGGTCAACGGCACGGCTCTCCGGTTCAAGAAGGCGGTCATCGCGACGGGCGCCCGCGCGCATCATCCAATGGTCCCGGGGCTCGACGAGGCGGGCTTCCTCACCAACGAGACCGTGTTCGAGCTGACGGAGTGCCCGCGACGCCTGGCCGTCATCGGCGCCGGGCCCATCGGCTGCGAGCTGGCGCAGGCCTTCAGGCGCTTGGGCTCCGAAGTAACGCTGTTTCACACCGGAGGTCACATCCTGAACCGGGAGGACGCTGACGCCGCCGGGATCGTCCAGCGCGCCTTCGTCGACGAGGGCATCCACCTCGCCCTCGACGCCAGGCTCACGCGCGTCGAACGGAGCGCGGACGGCAAGGTGCTTCACTGCGACACGCCGCGCGGGCCCCTGCGGGTCGTGGTCGACGAGATCCTGGTGGGCGCCGGCCGCGTGCCCAACGTGGACGGCCTCGGCCTCGAAGCCGTGGGCGTCGCCTACGACCGGAAGGCCGGCGTCACGGTCAACGACCGACTGCAGACCTCGAACCCACGGATCTATGCCGCGGGTGACATCTGCATGAGCGAGAAGTTCACCCACGCCGCCGACTTCGCGGCGCGGGTCGTGATCCAGAACGCGCTCTTCCTCGGGCGCAAGACGCTGTCGGCGCTGACCATCCCGTGGTGCACCTACACGGACCCGGAGATTGCTCACGTGGGTCTCTACGAGCGTGACGCGGAGACGCGCGGCATTCCGATCGACACGTACCTCCGGCCGTTTTCCGAGGTGGATCGCGCCCTCGCCGACGGCGAGGAAGACGGCTTCGTGAAGGTGCACGTGCGGAAGGGCGGCGACAAGATCGTCGGCGCCACCATCGTGGCCCGGCACGCGGGCGAGATGATCAACGAGCTGACCCTCGCCATGACGGCCGGCGTCGGGCTCGGGCGTCTCGCCTCCGTCATCCACCCGTACCCGACGCAGGCCGAGGCCATCCGCCAGGTCGGCGACATGTTCAACCGCACGCGGCTCACGCCCAAGGTCAAGAGGCTCTTCGCCGCGTGGCTAAGGTGGACGCGATGAGGCGCGGCTGGGTCCGTCCGGTTCTCGCCCTGCTGCTGGTCGCGGCCGGCATCGTCGCGGCGCGCTCGCTCGGACTGGGCGACCTGCTCCGGCTCGAGAACGTCGCCCGGCTCAAGCAGTGGATCGAGAGCTACGGCGCGCTGGCGCCCGCCGTCTTCATCGCGGGGTACATCCTCGCCACGGTCTTCTTCTTTCCCGGGCTGCCCATCACGGTGCTGGGCGGCGTCGCATTCGGGCCGCTGTGGGGCACGCTCTACGTCTGGATCGGGGCCACGATCGGCGCGGGGCTGGCCTTCCTCGTTGCGCGCTATGCCGTGCGCAGCACGGTGGAGCGCTGGGTCCAGGCGAGCCCGCGCATCGCCAAGATGGACGGGCAGGTGGCCGTGCACGGCTGGCGCATCGTGATGCTGACGCGGCTCGTCCCGATCTTCCCGTTCAATCTCCAGAACTATGCCTACGGCATCACGCGCATCGGCTTCTGGCCCTACCTCATCACCTCGTCCATCTGCATCCTGCCGGCCACGGCGGCCTTCACCTTCGCGGGCGGCGCGCTTAGCGACGGGCGCGGCGACGTCAAGCGGACGCTGGCCTACCTCGCGATCGCGGGCGTGCTGCTGGTGCTGATCTCCCTGATCCCGCGCTGGCTCCAGCGCCGGAGCAAGCTGGCGGGCGATCTCTTGAAAGCCGCGGCCATCGCGGCTCTCCTTGGCTTCGCGCTGCCCGTTGACGCCGCCGGTGACGACGCCTATGCGAGGCTGCTGCGGGCACACGTGAGACCCGGGGTCGTCAGCGGCATCAAGCTCGCGCTCGTGGACTACCGGGCCGTCAAGGCCGATCCCGCCTACGCCCAGGCGCTCAGCGCGCTGGCCGAGTCTCGGCCGGACGCTCTCGCGAGCGACGCCGAGCGCATCGCCTTCTGGGTCAACGCCTACAACCTCGCCGCGATCAAGGCCGTGCTCGACCAGTACCCGACGGAGAGCATCAGGGACGGCGGCAGCCTGCTGTCATCCATCTGGAAGAAGAAGGTCGCCACTGTCGCGCGAACGGTCTATTCCCTCGACGACATCGAGCACGGCATCCTGCGCAAGGCGTTCAAGGAGCCACGCGTGCACTTCGCCATCGTCTGCGCATCGCTGTCGTGCCCCGATCTCCGCGCTGAGCCCTACGAAGCGGCGCGGCTCGACGCCCAGCTCGACCAGCAGGCGGCCGCGTTCCTGTCGAATACGACCAAGGGGCTAGAGCCCGGCGCCGACGGCAAGACGGCTCGCGCATCGTCCATCTTCAAGTGGTTCGCCGGGGACTTCGCGGCCTCGGGAGGCGTGGCGGCCTTCATCCGCGCCAGGTCGAGCCCGGACGTCGCTGCCCGGCTCGGCGCGCTCACCGATGCGGGCCTGTCCTACCTCGACTACGACTGGAGCCTCAACGACACTGCGCGGAGCTCGTGAGGCTCCGGCGCCGGCGCGCCTTCTGATCAGCATCGTCATCCCCGCCCTCAACGAGGCGCCCAACCTCGAACGTCTGCTACCCGATCTCATGGCGCGCTTCCCCGGCGCCGAGATTGTCCTGGTGGATGGCGGCAGCACGGACGCGACCGCCGCCATCACGGCGCGCTTTCCAGAGATCAGCCTGCTCGCGAGCCCCCGCGGGCGCGCGCGCCAGATGAACGCGGGGGCGCGCGCGGCGCGCGGCGACGTCCTGCTCTTCCTCCACGCCGACACGCTCCTGCCCGACGGCGCGCTCGCCGCCGTGGAAGCCGCGGTCGGCGATCCCGGCGTCGTCGCGGGGCGCTTCGACATCCACTTCGACAACCCGCGGCCCGTGTTCCGGATGATCGCCTGGTTCATGAACCAGCGCTCCCGCTGGAGCGGAATCTCGACGGGCGACCAGGCCATCTTCGTCTGTCGTGAGCCTTTTGACGCCTTGGGCGGTTATCCGGACATGCCGCTGATGGAAGACGTCGAGCTCTGCCGGCGCCTCAAGCGCCGTGGGCAGCTGGCCGCCCTGCGGCTCAGCGTGACGACGTCGGCCCGGAAGTGGGAGCGGGACGGCGCCGTCAGGACCATCCTCCTCATGTGGGCCCTCCGCTTCCTCTACATGGTCGGGGTGCCGCCGGCTCGGCTCCACCGCTGGTACTATTGGCAGTAGCCCCGCCCGCGTGGGTAGAATGTCTCCATACCCACGCTATTAAAGGAGGCAGAAAGGAGTCCCCACGATGAAACCCGCAATCGGACTGTCCGACGCCAGCCGGAACGGCGTTCTCAAGCTCTTGGCGCCGCTTCTGGCTGACGAGTACGTGCTCTACACCAAGACCCGCAACTACCACTGGAACGTGGTGGGCCCGCAGTTCAACGACCTGCACAAGTTCTTCCAGGCGCAGTACGAGGAGCTCGACGACTTCGTGGACGATGTGGCCGAGCGCATGCGTCAGCTCGGCGGCAAGTCACCCGGCACGCTGGCCGAGTTCACGAAGGCCGCGCGCCTCAAGGAGCGCCCCGGCCAGCGTCCCAATGCGCGCGCCATGCTGACCGCGCTGCTTGCCGACCACGAGGCGGTCATCATGACGCTGCGCGCCGATCTCGCGACCGCCATGGACAAGTTCGGCGACGCCGGCACCAGCGACTTCCTCACGGGCCTGATGGAGAAGCACGAGAAGATGGCCTGGATGCTCCGGGCCTTCTTGGAAGCCTAGCGGGATCCTTCCACAACCGCGGGGCAGGGCGGCGACGAGCCGTCCTGCCCCTTTGTTATCCTTATTTCGCGTCGGGTAGGCCGGCCGCTTTGCGTATCTTGGCGAGCTGTCCCGTGTGGTCGTTCCAGTGGTACTCGAAGAGAGCGCCGACGAAAGTCGGAATGTCGACCTCGTCGGTGCCCATGATCTCCTTGAAGATCGGGATGCGCGACTTGCGGCTGAGTTCTGCCTCGCTGAGCCCGTCGAGATAGGCCATCACCTCGCGCCGCTGGGCGTCGAGGGCGTCCGCGAACTGTTTAAGGGTCATGGTTTTGCGGTCGCCGCTTGCGTCCGTGTCGCCCGGCTTGATGTCGATCACTGGCAGGTTCTTCTCGGCGAAGGTCTTGAGCAGCGGCACGGGCTTCCAGCCGGGCTCGAAGAGCATGTGGCTGAGGACCTCGCGGGTGGTCCACTGTCCCGGGGCGTCGCTCTTGTCGAGGTAGGGCTCCATGCCCTGGAGCTGCGCTCTCAGCTGCGCCCACGCCTTGTCGCTGCGGGCGCGCAGATCGTTCACCTTCGCGTGTGCCATGGCTCGGATCCTCCTATGCGTGATTCTACCGCACTATTGGATCACCTCATCCGCCCGCAGCAGGAGTGAGTGCGGGATCGTCAGGCCGAGCGCCTTCGCGGTCTTGAGGTTGATCACCAGCTCGAACTTCGTGGGCTGCTCGACGGGGAGGTCGGCGGGCTTGGCGCCCTTGAGGATCTTGTCGACGTAGACGGCGGCACCGCGGAACATGTCGCGGAAGTCAGCGCCATAACTGACCAAGCCTCCTGCTTCCGCATACTCACGGTTACCGCCGATAGTCGGCAGCCGATGCTTCATGGCCAGTTCGGCGAGTCGCTTGCGGTGGGAGAAGAGCATCGGACTCGGGACGATGCTGAGCGCTCCGGCGCGACCCCGGACCACGGTGGCGAACGCCGCCTCGATCTCGGCGGGGCTGCGCACGGGGACGCTGTGTATGGTGAAACCCGCCGTCTTGGCTGCGGCTTCGGTCCCGTCCACGGCGAGACGGGAGTTCAGGTTCCTCTCCTCCCAAAGGATCGCGATGCGGGCCGCGCGTGGCGCCACGATCCTTAGGAGCTCGAGTCGTTTGGCAGCCAGCTCGCTGTTGATGGTGGTCATCCCCGTGACGTTACCGCCCGGCTGCCTGAGACTCGCAACGAGCCCGACCGCCACCGGATCCGCGCCGGTGGCCATCACGATCGGGATGGTCGCGGTCGCCCGCTTCGCCGCAAGCGCGGAGGGCGACGCTGCCGTGACGATAAGGTCCACCTTGAGCCCGACGAGCTCGGCAGCAAGCTTCGAGAGTCGGTCGTTGTCATCCTGCGCCCAGCGCGGCTCAAAGGTAACGTTCTGTCCCTCCACGTAGCCGAGCTCGCGCATCCGTTGGCGGAACACAATCCACCAGGCCTGCCGGGCAGCATCGGGCGCGCTGTACTCGAGCAAACCGATCCGATACACCCGCCCGGCCTGTTGCGCCTCGGCGGCCCGCGGCGCGGCGAGAAGGCCGACGGCCATCAGCGCCATGAATCTTCTGCGCTCAATCACTTGGGTCGGGACCATGCACGAGCCCTCCTTACAGGCTCGGCGGGAGTGTAGCAGACTCGCTGGTGGGAGGCGGCGTCCCGCGCCGACCTTACTCGCCGAGGAACCAGCGGCGCTTCATCTTCGGCCCGTAGGTGAGCCCGAAGCGCTCCATGCCGACGGTGCGGACGTGGGCCGCCGCCTCCTCGGGCGAGTCCGTCACGAAGAAGTCCACGTCGTCGGGGCCAATGGTGCCCTCCTTGATCAGCGTGCCGCGCATGAAATCCAGCAGCGGCTTCCAAAACTCCACGCCCATGAGCACCAGCGGGAAGTGGCTGATCTTGCCCGTCTGGATGAGCGTCGCCGCCTCCGTCATCTCGTCGAGCGTCCCGAAGCCGCCGGGCATCGCGATGAACGCGTAGGAGTACTTCACGAGCATGACCTTGCGCACGAAGAAGTGGCGGAACGTCACCCACCGGTCGAGGTAGGCATTGGGTTTCTGCTCCTTGGGCAGCTCGATGTTGCACCCGATGGAGCGGCCGCCCGCCTCCTTGGCGCCGCGATTGGCCGCCTCCATGATGCCGGGGCCGCCGCCCGTCATCACGGTGAAGCCGTCTCGCGCGAGCAGGGCACCCACGCGCCTCGCCAGCTCGTAATAGCGGTGCGTCTCGGGAAAGCGCGCCGAGCCGAAGACGGTGACGCAGGGACCGACGAAGTGCAGCGCCCGGAAGCCGCGGATGAACTCGACGAAGATCCCGAGCGCCCACAGGAGCTCGCGGAGCCGCGACTGGGGGCCCGCGAGAAACCGCCGGTCGTCGGGATTGGCGGAGTCCTTGCCCCACCGGCGCCGCCACCGCGCGCGCAGCTCCATGTCGCCCGTCACGGCAGGTCTCCTTCGGATCCGACGCCCAGCGCCACGGCGGAGGGCGCCCACGGGGCCCACCGCCTGAGCGTTTCGGGCGGAAAGAGGATGACGCTCGGTGTCCCCACGCTTGCGGCAAGGTGGCTCACGCCCGAGTCGCTGCCGAGATAGGCCTGGGCCAGAGCCAGCGCGCCCGCCAGCTCCGTCAGCGTGGGCTCGAGGAAGCGGTGCGCAGGGATGCTGAGCGCGGCGAGGAGGGCGTCCACCGCGGCGGCGTCGGCCGGGCCCTGGTGCACCACGACCTCGAACCCGGTGCCTGCCACCATGCGCTCGAGCGCTTGCGCGAAGCGCGCGGTCGGCGCCTGCTTCCAGCGCGCGCCGGCGCCTGGGTGCGCGATGAGGAGCGGGCGGCTTTCGTCCACGCCGAGCGCCATGAGCGCGGTGCGCGCCGCGATACGCCACCGCTCGGTGGTCGCAAGCGGATGAAGGTCGGACGGACGCGCGACGTCCCACGGGCCCAGCGTCTCGACGAGGTGCTCCCAGACGGTCAGCGGAGACTCGTCGTCGGGCACCGGCGGCGCGACGATCGCTTTGGGGACGAGGGCGCCAAGGCGCTCGACGTAATCGGGCTCGCGGGCGCCGAACCACGAGACGACGCGCCGGAAGCGCGAGAGCCGCGACGTCAAACGCTCGGGTGCCGGTCCGTCGGCGAAGAGCGCTTCGAGGCCGAAGGTGTCGAACGGTGTCGCCCCGAGCACGAGGCCCGCGCCCTGGAGCAGCTCGCCCAATCGTGGCTGGCCGGCGAAGGTCAGCCGGTGGCCGAGGCGCCCGAGCGCTTCGAGCGCCGGCACCGCCTGGAGGACGTCGCCGAGCGCGCCCGGGTGAATCACGAGGGTATCGATGGGCTCGTGAGCCATGGCGCCCCATTATCCCCGAATTAGTGGGCCCCGGGCCTCGACTCCTAAGATCTTGCCGAGGACGGGGCCACTCTAGAAATTACAATCCCATCTGTCTAGCGAATAGGGGAGTAGACCATGAATAGATACGTCATCGGATTGGCAATCCTTGACCCCCAGAGAGCCCCCGGCTAAGATTGGCCCACTCGTCCCTCATAGTAAACCGACCCGGCTCCCCCAATTTGAGGCCCCCCGGCATGCGGTGTCCCCGTTGCAAGCACGAGAACCCCGCCAGCCTGAAATTCTGCGGGGAATGTGGGGCACGCCTTGCAGCTGTCTGCCCTGCCTGCGGGGCGTCGAATGCTCCCACGCAGAAGTTCTGTGGGGAGTGCGGGGTCCCGTTGAGCGTACCGGGAGCGAAATTCGATACCCCTAACGCCTACACCCCGCTCCACCTCGCCGAGCGTATCCTCACCTCAAAGGCCGCGCTCGAAGGCGAACGCAAGCAAGTCACAGTCCTCTTCGCCGACCTCAAGGGATCGATGGAACTGCTCGCCGACCGCGACCCCGAGGATGCGCGCAGGCTCCTCGATCCAGTCCTCGAGCGCATGATGGAAGCGGTCCACCGCTACGAAGGGACCGTCAACCAGGTGATGGGCGACGGCATCATGGCGCTCTTTGGGGCGCCCATCGCCCATGAAGATCACGCCGTGCGGGCCTGCTATGCCGCGTTGGCGATGCAGGAGACGATCCGTCGCTACACTGAAGAGATTCTCCGCACACACGGGATCACGCTGCAGATACGGGTTGGTCTCAACTCGGGTGAGGTCTTGGTTCGCACCATCGGTAACGACCTGCATATGGACTACTCTGCCGTCGGCCAGACCGTGCACCTCGCCGCCCGCATGGAACAGCTCGCGCCTCCAGGCAGCATTTGGCAGACAGCCGAGACGCTCCGCCTGGTAGACGGACTGGTGCAGGTCACCTCCCGGGGTTTGGTTCCTATCAAGGGACTGCCGGGCCCGATGGAGGTCTTTGAGCTGACCGGTGCCAGTGCCAATCGGGGACGCCTGCAAGCTGCCGTGGCCCGTGGGCTCACGCGCTTCGTTGGACGGCAGACCGAGACGGAGGCTCTCCGCCAAGCTCTGGAACGGGCCAGCGCCGGTCACGGTCAGGTGGTCGCGGTGGTGGGAGAGCCAGGGGTGGGGAAGACGCGACTTTTCTACGAGTTTATCCATTCCCATCGGACCCAGGGCTGGCTCGCTCTCGAGGCCACGTCCATGTCCTACGGGCAGGCCACAACTTATCTCCCTATCATCGACCTTCTCAAAGTCTACTTCCGCATCGAAGAGGGGGACGATCGGCGACGCATCCGTGAAAAGGTCACCGGCAAGCTGCTCACCCTCGATGAGGCTCTTAGGCCGACTCTACCAGCCTTCCTCTCGCTTCTGGAGGTACCGGTCGAAGATGGTGCATGGGAGCATCTCGACGCTCTGCATCGCCGTCAGCACTCCCTGGACGCCGTGAAGCGCCTACTGTTGCGCGAGAGCCAGGTCCAACCTCTCATCCTGGTCTTCGAGAACCTGCATTGGATCGATTCTGAGACCCAGGCTTTGCTCGACCGCCTGGTTGAGAGCCTCCCAACCGCTCGGCTACTGCTTCTCGTCAACTACCGCCCCGAGTACCAGCATAATTGGGGGAGCAAAACCTATTACATACAGCTGCGGCTCGATCCACTGCCGCCGGAGAATGCCGGGGAACTTCTTCAAGACCTCCTGGGGGAGGACGCCAGCCTCGAAGCGCTCAAGGGGCGCTTGATTGAGTGGACGGAGGGCAATCCGTTCTTTCTGGAGGAGACCCTCCAGACTCTTGTCGAGACCCACGCGTTGGTTGGGGCGCGGGGAGCCTATCGGCTGGTCAAACCCCTTGGGACTATTCAGGTGCCAGCGACCGTCCAGGCAGTTCTCGCGGCTCGGATCGACCGCCTCCCACTTGAGGAGAAGCACCTCCTTCAGACCGCAGCCGTGATTGGCAAGGATGTCCCCTACACGCTTCTACAAACCATCGTCGCGCTGCCAGAAACGGCGCTCCACCGTGGCCTGGATCACCTACAGGCGGCGGAGTTCCTCTATGAGACGAGCCTCTTCCCAGAGATCGAATACACCTTCAAGCATGCCCTCACCCAGCAGGTAGCCTATGGAAGTCTCCTGCACGAGCGGCAGCGTGTGCTGCACCGGCGCGCGGGAGAAGAACTCGAGAGACTTTCCCAGACGCAACCTGAGGAGCCGTACGAGAAGTTAGCGTACCACTACAGCCGCAGTGATCAGACGGGGAAGGCGGTGGAGTATCTCGTCAAGGCGGGGCACAAGGCGACCCATCGGTATGCCAATCGCGAGGCGCTCGACCACTTTCAAAAAGCCCTGGAGCTGATCCCGACAGGTGAGGCATATGATCGCGTTCTGGAATCCTGCGCGGAACTACTCCTAGGGCTGTTCCGTGGCAAAGAAGCCGCCAGCGCCTACGAGCAGTTGCTTGTGAGCGCCAGGCAATGTGGCAACCGCACGCAGGAGCTCACGTCGCTGCTAGGGCTTGCCCAAGCCTATTACATTGTCACCTTCGATGAACCGGACTTTGGCGCACAATCACTTGAACTCGGGAAGCAGGCGTACGTCCTGGCTCGTCAACTGGATGACAAGCGAAGCATGGTGCGGATCCTGCTTCGTCGGGTTCTCTATTTGTTAGATTTCGACCCTGACTCTAGGGACGACACTGCGGCCAGTTGCGCAGAGGCATCGGCGCTCAGTCTAGAGATCGGCGATGAAGACTTGATCATCGATAGCTCCTACGTCAGAGTCGTTCACAGCTCCTTGAGATCAGGCCCGACCGCTGAGATCGAGCAGCAAGGAGAGGAACTCCTTAAGCGCCTTGAGATGCGACATGATCTGCTCAGACTCAAGGAGCAGTATTTTCGACTCATGCAGCTCCATCGTTCCCGAGGCAATTTTGCACGGTGTATCGAGTGCTGCGATGCGGGGATACGTCTCGCTGCAGACATCGGAGCCCTCCCCGTGATGTACCCGACCGAGAAAGCCTACGCCCTACTCTATCTTGGGCGCTACGACGAGGCATGGGCTTCTCTGCAAAGAGAGATTGCCGACGAGGCGCATCAATTTGCACGGATGATAAAGGATTTGTGCACTGGTAGATACTTCCTGGAGATCATGGCCTATGAGAAGGCATCCGCCGTGCTCGAGCCCGCGCTCGATCAGGCGAGCCGTCTCCAACGCTGGCGGTTTGCACTGGGCGCTCGCTTGCTGTTGGCGGCATCTATTATTCGCGCCGGACACCTCGAGCCCACGACTCTCAGCCGACTGACGCAAGATCTGCTGAGTATACTTGAAGGTCCGTCAGCAGAACCGAGCCAGAAAGTCACGGCAGCGCAGGTGATGGCAGAACTGCTTCTCTCCGAGGGAAGACTGGACGAGGCACTTCGCCGGGCAGAAGCTTCAGCCCGGCACGCCGACCAGATCGGCTTCAAACCCGCGTATGTGTCCGCGCTCGCACTTCAGTTGTGCATTCTGTTGCGTCTTAACAGACCCACGGACGTCGTCGTGCTGGCCGATAGCGTGCTGGCTGTCGCCGAAGCGATGTCCTATCGCCCGATGCTCTGGCGCATTCGGGCGGCAAAGGCGCAGGCACTGGCTACGCTCGGGAATGGAACAGGAGCAGCAGAAGAGTCCCACGCAGCCGCTGCGGTGATCCGCGAGTTATCAGAGACTATCCCGGATGAGGAACTCAAGAGAGGGTTTCTCGCGCGCGCTTCAATCATGACTGGGACACATGACGACGCTGCATCAGAGCGAGGTTGACGGTAGAGGGAGCCAGAAGGAGTCAGCGATGAAACTTCGGTCAGGAATGCCGGGAGAAGTCGGGATGTCGGCGCAACGACTCCAAGGTGTCGTCCATGCAGCGGACAGTTGGGTGGCGCAAGGTATCACACCAGCGCTCGTGCTGCTTGTGGCGCGACGTGGGGTCATCGTTCTGCACGAGGCTTTTGGCCGCTTGACGCCCGACGACGATGCCCCTCCCGTCAAGCGCGACACGATCTATCCCGTGGCGTCCCTCACCAAACCGATCACAGCAACGGCGGCCATGGTGCTGGTGGAAGACGGTCTCCTTGGCCTGCAACGACAAGTTTCAGACTACATTCCCGAGTTTGTTGCCGAAGGGAAGGAGGCAGTGATGGTGCATCACTTGCTCACGCACACTTCAGGACTCAGAGATGAAGATGTCGTGGCGCATGTGACAAAGAAGAGGGGTCTCGTAGCCATCCCTCCCCCGGAAAAGACGCAACACCCCTGGATCCATGAGCGCCTGTATCTCAGCTTTGATGCGCCTCTGTGGAAGCCCCCCGGCGTGGAGATGTCCTACAGCAACCATAATTACGCCTTGCTGGGGGAAATCGTTCGGCGAGTCAGTGGACAGTCGCTAGCAGACTTTGCGAGAGAAAGGATCTTTGAGCCGCTGCGCATGGAGGACACGTTCTACATCGTGCCGAATGCCGTGAGGACCAGGATTGTCAAACGCGCATTGGATGCGCCGTTCGCCGTTGGAGTCGTCGGTCCGGGACTCGGCACGCGAGAACATCAGGAGCTGCCTCTGGCCGCCGGGGGTGTCTATTCGACCGTGATGGACATGGCGATATTCGGCCAGATGTTCCTCAATCGTGGGTGCTACGGGGATGTGAGAATTCTCAGCCCGGCAGCGGTAGCCGAGATGACGCGCAATCAGATCCCGGGTATCAGTTCGCAGATCCCTGGTGAGTTCTTCCCTGAAGCCTCATGGGGATTTGGCTGGAGTATCCATGGGAATAAAAAAGCGCTGAGATATGGATCGCTGCATTCCCAGCAAACCTTTTCCCATCATGGCGCAGGAGGCGTCCAGTTCTGGGTTGATCCAGTGTACGAGATCGTGGGGCTCTATTTCTCGGTTGCGCTCGAGCTCATCGACGATCTCCGCACCAAAGAGTGCCACGACCTATTCATGAACGCGGTGACCGCGGCGGCGGTCGATGGCTAGGGAGGGGATAGGACTTTCAAGCACGCCGCGACAGTGAGTAGCAGCGAAGACGGGCTTATTGCGCGGGGCGGGTGGGTAACAGGCTGGCGCTACCACGCTGCTACCAGAACACCCCCCACCAGGACGATCTGGGAAGACATCCAGCTAATTCGGATCGCTTTGGGTCCCTGAGTACGTGGTTCGGGTCAGTTCGTAAACAGCTTGACTAATCACAGAGCCTGCGGCATCGTTCGGTCTCCACCGTATGCCTGACGCCAATCCGCCTCTCGTCGCCGTCATCATGGGCAGCAAGTCCGACTGGGAGACCATGCGCCACACCGACCTGCTGCTGACGCAGCTCGGCGTGCCGCACGAGTGCAAAGTCATGTCCGCCCACCGCACCCCCGGCTTGACCGCCGAGTACGCCGCCAAGGCCGAGGCCCGCGGTATCGAGGTCATCATCGCGGCAGCCGGCGGAGCCGCCCACCTGGCGGGCGTCGTGGCGGCCCACACCGTCCTGCCCGTCTTGGGCGTGCCCATGGAGAGCCGGGCGCTCAAGGGCATCGACTCCCTCCTGTCCACGGTGCAGATGCCCGGCGGCATTCCCGTGGGCACGATGGCCATCGGCAAGGCGGGCGCCATCAACGCGGCGCTCTTCGCCGCGGCCATCCTCGCCAACCACCGGCCTCTACTCAGGAAGAAGCTCCACGCCTTCCGCAAGAAGCAGGCGCGAAAGGTCAAGCAGGAAACCCTTCCGTAAGGAGCCAGCATGCGCTTCGCCATTTTCTCCAGCATGGGCAATACCACCTGGGACGACGTGGTCGCGCTCTGGCGCCACGCGGAGCAGACGGGCTGGGACGCGGCGTGCGTCACCGACCACTTCATGCCGAACACCCCCGACCGGGTCGGCGACATGCTCGAGAGCTGGACGACGCTCACGGCGCTGGCCGCGCTCACCAAGCGGATGCGGGTCGGGACCATCGTCTCGGGCAATACCTACCGCCATCCCGCGGTGCTCGCCAAGATGGCCGCTAACGTGGACATCATCTCGGGTGGCCGGCTCATTTGCGGCATGGGCGCCGGCTGGCAGGAGAACGAGCACACCGCCTACGGCATGCCGTTCTACACGGTGGGCGAGCGGTTGAAGCGCCTGGATGAAGCCTGCCAGGTCCTGAACATGCTCTGGACTCAGGAGCGCTCGACCTTCAAGGGCAAGTACTACCAGCTCGACGACGCGCCGCTCATGCCCAAGCCCGTCCAGAAGCCGCGCCCCGAGCTGATGATCGGCGGCGGCGGCGAGAAGGTGACCCTCAAGATCGTCGCGCGCTGGGCCGACCACTGGAATGTCTGGGGCGGCCCGGAGACGCTCGCGAAGAAGGGAAAGATCCTCGACGGGTACTGCGCGGCCATCGGGCGCGATCCCAAGACCATCCTGCGCTCGGCCGTCATGGTGCCCGTGCTCAGCGAGGACCGCGCCGAGATCGACAAGGTCCAGCAGATCTTCATGAAGCGCATGGCACGCGACGAGGCCTCGGCCAAGGACACCTTGCTCGCGGGCAGCGTCGCCCAGATCCAGGACAAGCTCGGCAAGCTTCGCGAGTCCGGCGTCGGCCTGCTCTTCATCCCGACCATGTTCCTGCCGAAGGACCAGCTCAAGCCGCTCGACGCCCTCATCGAGAAAGTCGCCCCCGCTCTCCGCAAGGCGTAGGCGTGAAGGGCTTCGCCGACTTCGAGCAGTACGACGCCCTCGGCCTGGCGGATCAGGTCAAGCGCGGCAAGGTCTCGCCCACCGAGCTGCTCGAGGCCGCCATCGAGCGCGTCGAGGCCCGCAACGGCGCGGTCAACGCCGTGACCATGAAGCTCTACGACTACGGGCGCAAGGCCATCGCCGACGGCCTGCCCGACGGCCCGTTCACCGGCGTGCCGTTTCTCCTCAAGGACCTGACGGCTTCGCTGGCGGGCGTCAAGATGACGCGCGGCTCGAAGTTCTTCGCCGACACGCCGCCGCCCACGGCCGACAGCGAGCACGTCAAGCGTCTCAAGCGGACGGGCCTGGTCATCTTCGGCCGCACCAATACCTGCGAGCTCGGGCTGTCGCTGACCTGCGAACCGCAGCTCTACGGCCCGACCAAGAGCCCGTGGGATGTGTCGCGCATCTCCGGCGGATCGTCCGGCGGCGCGGCGGCGTCAGTCGGCGCGCGCATGCTGCCGATGGCGCACGCCTCCGACGGCTTCGGGTCCATCCGGGCCCCCGCGGCCTGCTGCGGCATCGTCGGGCTCAAGCCCACGCGCGGGCGCAATACCTTCGCTCCCTATACGGGCGAGGGGCTGGGCGGCTGCTCGACCGAGCACGCGGTGACGCTCACGGTGCGCGACACCGCGGCGCTCCTCGACGCGACGGCCGGCGCGGGGCCCGGCGATCCCTATGTCGCGCCGCCTGTGTCGCGTCCCTTTCTAGTAGAGGTCGAGGCGGAGCGCAGGCCGCTGCGCATTGCCTACACGACCGCGGCGCCCAACGGCGCTCCCGTGGATACCGAGTATCTGAAAGCCCTCGCCGAGACCGTCGTGCTCTGCAAGGACCTGGGCCACAAGGTCCAGGAAGCCGATCCCGAGATCGACCGCGCCGCCGTGGTCCCGACCTTCCTGACGCTGGCCGCCGCCAACATGGTGGTGGCCCTCGCGAGCCATCCGACGGCGGGGCGCCCGGCGCGCAAGGGCGAAGTCGAGAACGTCACGTGGGGCACGGCGCAGAAGGGCGAGCGGATCGCCGCCGCCGACTACGTGCGCGCGACGCAAACGATGCACCGCCTCGGCAGGCAGATGGCGGCCTTCCACGCGGGCTACGACGTGCTGCTGACGCCCGGGCTCGGCACGCTGCCGCCAAAGCTCGGCTGGATCGATATGATGCTGGAGGACGTGGACGAGTACTGGCGGCGCGTGTTCACCTTCTCGCCCTTCACCGTCTGGTTCAACCTCACCGGCCAGCCGGCGCTGATGCTCCCGCTCGGGCGCACGGCCTCGGGCTTCCCTGTGGCGGTGCAGCTGGCGGGGCGCTACGGCGAGGAGGGCACCATCCTCTCGCTGGGCGCCCAGCTCGAGAAAGCGCGCCCCTGGTTCGACCAGAAGCCGCCTATCGCGTGCTGAGCTGGGAGCGGAGGACGATCCCCACGAGAGCGGCGTCCAGGACGGCGTTCAGGGCGAAGCAGAGGACGAGTGGCCAGAGCGGGGTGAGGGTGGCGAGCTTTTCACTGTAGAACCAGACGGGCCAGATCAGGATGCCGACGAGCAGCACCGCCACGTTGATCACGACCAGCGCCGCACCGAACTTCAGCAGCAGAAGCACCGGGGCCTTCGCGCCGCGCCGGCGCCCGAGCCGCCCCAGGACGATTGCGCCCGAGACGCAGACCCCAAGCGGCACCGCTGCGAAGACGGCCGCCATCAGCAGGGCGCCGAAGGCCATAGGCAATCCGGCAAGGAAGAAGATCGTGCGCGCGCCAGGATCGGGGCTGACGAGGGTGCCGTGGACGCTGACCGCGAGCCCGACACCAAGGGTCAGGACGGGATAGGCCGCGGCTGCGGCGACGACTTGAAGCCCTGTTACGACACCGAGGCCGACCGGAACGAGGCGCACGGGTCAGCCCACGATGGCGAAGACCGGGTGCCGCGGCGCCTCGGCGCGGAAGGCGGCCAGGTCCGACTCCGGCCTCACGTCGAAATAGGGGCGGGTGATCGGCACGCGCGTCACGTACCACTTGAGCACGGGCGCGGCCTCCTCCGCCGTGATCTCACGCACCGCGATCGCCTCGGTGCGCCCGCCACGGGAAAGCGTAGCCCGCCCCGCCGCGCGCAGGTTGCGCACCCAGGCGACCTCGCCGTAGGGCGCGACGAGCCAGCGCCGCCCGCCTTCCTCCACGAGCGTGACGGGCGTGGAGCGGGGCGCGCCGCTCCGCCGTCCCGCCACTGTCAGGAGATAGGTCTCGCGGGGACCGAGGCCCAGCCGCAGCAGCACATGCACGAGCCGGTTGACGGCTCGTCGCGCGAGCCCGCGCTGATACTGGAGGGCCACGGGCTACGGCAGGATGCGCTGGTAGAGGACGTGGCGACGGTTCTTGGTGAACGGGCGCACCTGCCCGGGCCAGCGCCCCTGGTCCACCGCGGCGCCCCACCCGGGGCTCGTCAGCACGTCGGGGCTCTCGATCTCGTAGGTCGCGCTGTAGGTCGGCTCGTTCTCCGCGACGATCGTCTTCTTCTCGCCGCCGATGATCATCGTCAGCGTGGTCTTCTTGAGCCTTGCGACGGCGATCACGCCCGGCACCTTGAGTAGCAACGGCACGTGCTCGGTGTCGTAGACCTCGTTAAAGAGCTTCTCCTGCGCGGCCTCGACGTCCATGGAAGCGGTGAAGAGGTAGCGGGTCTGTAGGGCCATCGGTCAGGTCTCCTTATTAAAGGATAGGTGCGGGGCACGGGGGTCAGCGATACGTCTCGGCCGCGTCCACGGGTTCCCAGCCCAGCACGGCGCGCGGATGCTCGAGGTCGCGGTAGCCCCACTTGTTGCGTGAGGTGCCGAAGAAGATGTCGTAGCGGAGCGCTTCCGGCGCCTCCACGCAGCGCTCGATGAGGCGCACGAT
>DASYVT010000058.1 GCA_035936835.1 Candidatus Methylomirabilota bacterium
CGACACGCCGTACGTATCGTAGGAGCGCACGACGCCGCTGCGGCCGATCCCGAACTCGAAGCGGCCCTCGCTGATGTGATCCACGGTCGCGATCTCTTCGGCGATGCGGAGCGGATGGTTCAGGGGTAGCACGGTGACGGCAGTCCCCACGCGCAGGCGCTTCGTCCGCGTGGCGATCGCGCTGGCGACCTGGAGCGACGCCGAGATCACCGAGCGGGACGGGTTGAAGTGGATCTCGCCGAGCCACACGCAGTCGTACCCCAGCGCCTCGGCGGCGTCCACGGTCTCGAAGCTTTCGCGGAACGCGTCGGCCTCGCTGACTCCGGGCCGCAGCTCCTCGATGAAGACGCCGAAGTGCATAGGGGGGCAAGAGTAGCGCGGGGGCCCCCGGTGTTCAAGGTGCGTTTCAGGGCCCCCGCCGCGTGCTACTATCCCGTCGTTTTCCACTACGAGGTTTTCCACCACGAGACGGGGAGGCAACGATGGCACTGTTCCGACTGTACACGGGCGCCGACGGCAAGTCCCGCGTCGAGCCGATCGCGCTCGACAAGACCCCCGACTGGGGCAAGGGCCTGGCGACGACGCAAATCTCGTTCCGCGAAGACCCGGTTGGGCGCTTCCTCGACTGGCATCCGGCCCCGCGGCGCCAGTTCGTCATCATCCTGTCCGGCCAGCTCGAGATCGGATTGGGGGACGGCTCCAAGCACCTCTTCGGCGCCGGCGACGCGCGGCTGGTCGAAGACACGACGGGGCAGGGGCATACCACGAAGGTCCACGGGACCCAGCCCTGCCTGACGGCCACGATCCCGCTGCAGCAGCAGTGACCCCAGCAGCAGTGAGCAAGGAGACCCCCATGGCGACCAAGATCCTCTTCGCACCCAAGCAGGCCGACGCGGTCATGGAGATCGCGCGGAGCCTGACGCCGCCCGGCTTCGAGCTGGTGGTGGCGGAACCCGGCACGCCCGAGTTCTACGAGGCGGCCCCCACGGCAGAGTTCTACCTTGGTCTCGCGCGCCAGATGGGCGGCGAGTTCTTCCGGTCGGCGACGAAAATGCGGCTGGTCCAGCTCATCAGCGCGGGGTACGACCACGTCGATATCGAAGCGGCCCGGAAGGCGAAGGTGCCCGTCGCGAACAACGGCGGCGCCAACGCCATCGCCGTGGCCGAGCACACGATCATGCTCATGCTGGCCGTCCTGAAGCGGGTCGTCCGCTTCCACAACGACGTCGTAGCGGGGAAGTGGCGCGCGGGCAACCCGGCCGAGTCGCGCATCTACGAGCTGGCGGGCAAGACGCTCGGCATCGTCGGCCTCGGCAACATCGGCAAGAAGGTCGCCCGCCGGGCGGCGGCGTTCGACATGGCCGTCCAGTACTACGACATCGCCCGCCTCACCGAGGACCAGGAGGACGCCATAGGCGCCCGCTTCGTCCTCCTCGAAGAGCTCCTGCGCACCTCGGACGTCGTGAGCCTCCACGTGCCGCTGACGGACTCGACGCGCAGGCTTCTCGGAGCGCGCGAGCTCGGGATGATGAAGCGGAGCGCGATCGTCATCAACACCTGCCGCGGGCCCGTGGTGGACGAAGACGCGCTGCATCGCGCGCTCACGCAGGGACAGATCGCAGGCGCCGGGCTCGACGTGTTCGTCGAGGAGCCTCCCAAGCCGAGCCATCCACTCTTCGCGCTGCCGAACGTCACGCTCACGCCGCACTCGGCCGGGCCGACCTGGGAGAACTGGACCGCGCGCTTCCGCAACGGCTTCGACAACATCCAGCGCGTCGCCGCCGGCGACAAACCGCGCTGGGTCATCCCGGAGCTCGCCTAAGACCGCGCGGAGCAGGCCAGCTCGACCTCTCGACATGCCGGGCGCGTGAGGCGGGCGGCTCCAGTCGTCGGGGGTGCCGCCCGCAGGCCCTGAGAAACTTAAACGGCGCGTCGGGCGCGACTGTCGCTGGGTTATTCTTGCCCTAGCGCTCAGGAGCCCGATCCTCATGTGGAACCCAAGGAGGACACCATGTCGAGCCAGGACAGCAGCACTCCGCCCGCACCGAAAGAGGCCCAGCCACCGGTCGGTGTCAACCACCTCGTCCTGAACGTACGCAACCTGGAGGAGTCTCACCGATTCTGGACCGAGATCATGGGCTTCCGCCAGGTCGCCGAGCTCAAACCCAGGCCCGGCCGGCCTCCCATGAAGATGCGGTTCTACAGCGGGCTGCGCGATGGAGACGTGACCCACCATGACCTCGCGTTGATGGAAGTCCCGACATCGGCGGGGCCTGGCCCGGATCCCGAGTCCTGGAGCCTTACCCCATCTCGCATCGGGATGAACCACGTGGCGATCGCCTGGCCGGACCGGGAGTCGTGGCTCAAGCAGCTCGCGTTCCTTCGAAGCAAAGGCGTGCGGTTTCATCTCCGCATCAACCATGGCATGACCCACAGCGCCTACATCTCGGACCCCGACGGCTACGGCATCGAGGTGCTCTACGAGTTGCCGCGGGAGATCTGGCACGGTGACATCGATGCGGCTCAGAACTTCGCGGAGCGGCTGCCGACCGAAGGTGAGGAGACCATGATCGATACGGTGGACAATCCCGTGTTCGGCCGAGAGCGTAGATAACATAACCTCCATTGTCAGTCATGGCCCGCCTCGCCCGAGGGTCTTCCCCCGGGGTCTGCCTCGGGCCTTCCTTGGCACAGGGTGTGTGGCCTCACCCGAACGAGCGGCTCGGGTGGCCAAGATTCCAGCGGCCTGGCGTGCTCGCTCTGGCATTCTCGTTGCGTCGGAGGCCGAACAGCGTCCTCGCAAGCTGGGGCGGTCATGCGTGTTCACTAGGGCTACGAGGGGAGACGGGATGCCACAGACACCGCACGTCGAGACGCACTTCACCTCCTCGGAGAAGATCCGGGACATTGTCATCGGGATGTCGGACGGGTTGACCGTGCCCTTTGCCCTGGCCGCCGGCCTGTCAGGCGTGGTGGAGTCGACCGGCATCGTGATTACGGCCGGCCTGGCCGAGGTCGCGGCCGGGGCGATCGCGATGGGTCTCGGAGGGTATCTGGCTGCCCGGACGGACGCAGAGCACTATGTCTCGGAGTACGGGCGAGAGAAGCGGGAGACATTCGACGTTCCAGAGGTCGAGATGGAGGAGGTTGCGAGCATCTTTCGCTCGTACGGGCTGCCGGAGACAACCGTCACGAGTGTCGCCCAGGCCATTCGGAGCGACCGTCGCCGCTGGATCGAGTTCATGATGAAGTTTGAGCTCGGACTGGACAAGCCGGACCCGGCGCGGGCCCGAACGAGCGCGGTGACAATCGCGGGCTCGTACATCGTCGGCGGTCTCGTGCCACTGGCCCCGTACTTCGTCCTGCGCAGTATGGGGACCGCGCTCGTCGTATCCGTGGTGGTGACAGTGCTCGCGTTGCTGGTCTTCGGGTACGTGAAGGGCACCTTCACGGGCAAAAGACCCTTCCGCAGTGCCTGGCAGACGGCGGTCGTAGGAGGGCTGGCGGCCGCGGCGGCGTTTGCGATTGCGAAGCTGATTGCGTAGATCCCTCCTGTGCTATCGGGCTCCTGGGGAGGGCGGCGTCCGAGTCTGACAGGTTACGTCACGGTGACAGGGACCGAGGGGGTCACCAAGGGAGCGGCGACCACCTCCGGATGTCGTTCGTGTTGGCTATCCTCTTCCCCTGCGCTTCTTGACGGACTGACGCCCGCGATTCCACGCGCGTATCCAGCCCCGGCGTATGGACGGCGTACGTCACGCAGATGCGCCTCAACACGCTCATTAAGCACAAGGAGTCATCGCCAGACACGGCGACGAACATGCCGGAGGTGGGCGACTGGACATCGCAGTGATCACAATGCAGGAGCGCCGTTCGCCGTGACGGCGCCACACGGCCCCATCGACGCGCTCCTCGCGGAGCTCCA